>PFUL01000147.1:0-7552 GCA_002790095.1 Elusimicrobia bacterium CG_4_9_14_3_um_filter_62_55
GAGAAAGCAAGATGGGAGGGGCTGTTCTCATGGGTCATAGGATAGCTTTCGTCGGGGCTATATGTCAATATAATTATGAGACACTACACTAGCTTGCGAATGATCGCAGGCTGCTCTTCGTCTCCGAGCATGAGTTTGTATTCGCAAGCGCCCTGATGATTCCTGTCCCACAAGAAGTACCCGACGCCGCCCTCGAAATCGACACCCGGGAACGCCGTTGACATCTTCGTATAGTCAACAAGGTGACTGATGTGTTTGCCCGTAAGCATCGTCTTTCGGAACTCGTCCATACCACGGCCACCAGCCAGCCACCTTGACGGGATCACCATAGTCAGAAAGCACGGGTCGAGCTTTAGCGCCTGCTCTATGAAGAGGTGGTAGATTGAGGAGTCACTCGAACCACCTGCACCACCCGTCATTTGATACGGTGGATTTCCGATGATTACGTCGAATTGCATATTTCCTCCGAACATGCTGGCGACTTGGGCCTTGGGGTTGTCGGTGTGAATGAATGCGTAGGCGTGGGTTTCAAGTCCTTCAGCCCGGTCGAAAACGGATCGTCCAGCGCCGCAAAACTTACAGTTGTTGCCGGCCCATATGTGTTTCATTGGCTGGAACCAGATGTTGCCCGTGGCGTTCTTGAAGCCCTTGGCAATCGAATGCTTACCCTTGGCGTTCTTCGAGCAATACACGCTCCGGCGTGCCAGCAGGCTGGTGAGATGCGTGATGCCGATGCCGAAAATCTGCTTGGTCACGATATGATTAACGCGATCATCGAGGTTCGGAATCTCGTCTGCCAAGCCTTTGGCGAGGCGGCTCGTAATTTCGCGAAGGAACACGCCCGACTTAGTGCACGGGTCAAGAAACCTCACCGAGCTATCCGTCCAGATATTCGCCCCATCGTTATTGGCCGACCAGGCCTCGGCGAGCGTGTCCAGCATCTTGTTGGCAAACTCGGGCGGCGTGAAGACTTCGTCGTTCGAGAGATTCGCAATGCACGTCAATACATCCGGATTGCGGTCGCGAAGGGAAAAGCTCGCTCGGCCGTTCATACAGCACCCTTCGGAGCATTGCCGAGGACCGCGGAGGCAAGCGCACTCACCGTCATCGGTGGATAGGTCTTCGTCGGGTTGAAGACATCATGCTTCCCAAGCTGAGCAAAGAGCGATCCCTCCTCGGTCATAGCCGCCATCTGGGTGAGGATGTCCAAGCGAAAGTCGCGGCGCTGGAACTTTCCCTTCCCGAGGTAGCCCCACTCCGCGAAGATGATGGGTTGGCCGTCGCTGGTCTGCATCTTCATGGCGTCACCGTGGACGAGGTTTTGCGACAGCACGTAAAAAGCGGCTCGGTAGATGTCATCCGACTCCTCGACAGCCAGGTAGTCGGCAAGGATCTCCAGCATATTCGCGCGGCACTCGGAGATGTTGTCCGCCAAGAGTTCGATCCCATAAGTGCACATCAACGCGAGAAGGGCGTAGTTTCGCCGTTCAAAATCGGACTTCGCGAACTTAAGTTCAACTGCGGCGAGCTTACGCTGTAGGATTCGGACAAGGAAGTTCCCGCTCCCGCACGCCGGCTCCAAGAAGCGGGAGTCAATGCGCTCAGTCTCGTCCTTAACGAGGTCCAGCATCGCTTCAACCATCCACGGAGGAGTGAACACCTCCCCGTGGTCGGCGACGCGTTTCTTTGATTTGAACAGGCTCATGGGCAAATGCGGGCTACTTGCCATCCTCAAGCTCCTTCTCAATCTCTTCAACGGAAGGAAGCACGCCCTTGAGGTTGGCCGGCAAAGACTCGACGATCTTGGTCTGCCAGTGCGCGACGCCGATCGGCTTTTTGATGCCGCGCAGAGCGTACTCGACTACGAGTTTATTTTTCGATTTGACCAGGAGCAAGCCGATGGTCGGCTTGTCTTCCGGATGGCGCAGCAAGTCATCGACGGCCGAGAGATACATATTGAGCTGGCCCAAGAACCCCGGCTTGAAAGGCACGGCCTTGAGCTCGATGACCACATAACAGCGCAGCTTGAGATGGTAGAAGAGCAGGTCCACATAGAAATCATCGTCGCCTACTTCTAGGTGGACTTGCCGACCGACGAAAGCGAAGCCCGTTCCCAGCTCCAGCAAGAAGCGCTGAATGTGGTCCACCAGGGACTGCTCGACTTCCCGCTCCCGACGCGTTTCGCCCGTCCCGAGGAAATCGAAGAGATAGGGGTCCTTAAAGATCTGGTCGGCCATGTCGGACTGAGGCGGAGGGAGAATGGCCTTGAAATTGCTTAGGGCCTTGCCTTGCCGCTCGTGGGCGCGGCTTTCGATTTGGAGGGTCAAGATTGGCTCGGACCAGCCGTTTCGCAGGGTCTCCTGGGCGTACCAAAGCCGCGTTTTCTCATCTTTGAGATGTTCAAGGAGTGCGATATTTTGCCGCCAGGGCAATTTTGCAACGACCCGTTGCAAAATTGAAGCGTCGGGCCAGGCGGCCGAAAAGGACAGCATGTAATTGAGGTTTCGCGGCGAGAATCCCTTCATATCGGGATAGGCGTTACGAAGGTCCTGAGAAAGCCGGTCGACCACCTTCGAGCCCCAGCCCTTCCGGTCCTGGTGCTGGCGGATCATCCGGCCGATGTCCCAGTAGAGGACGATCATGGCGGTATTGGCGGCAAATGCGACGCGCTGCCTCTCGTGCCCGATCCGCTTCTTAAGGGCGGAGAGCATTTTCGGGTAGCCGCGCGGCATTTCCGACGCCGGCAAGGCTACGGGGAATGCGGCCTCTTCCCTCGAACGGCCGCGGACTCGCCGCGCTTTCTTAGCGCGCATTGGCGAGCCTCTTCGGGCGGCCCGGAATCGGCCGCGTCTTAAGTCCAGCTAGGCGCTCCCGCGCGAAGCGAAAGCGCCAATGCTTGACGGTGTTGCGGCTGATCTCAAGCTGCTTGGCGATGGCGTAATTCGGCTGGCCTTCGGCCGCGCGGAGCACGATCTCGGCGCGGACCCAGGACAGCCGGCCGCGGTGTTGGGCGCGGAGCTTGGCGAGTTTCCGCCGCTCCTCCGCTGTAATTTCAATGGGCACTGAGACGCGTCTTGGCATGAGAGGGAGAGTCTAGCACTTATGGTCAAATCTTTACCACATCTTTGCAATCTTCGTGCGCCGTTTCCCCAGGCGATGTGCGGAATTCACATGCTCAAACGCATAAGGGAGTGAAGGGAGGCCGCCCGGATTTGGCTCGGCCAAACGAATATGAAAGTGAGGGGACATGGGTGAATTTCTTGGAAGTACCCCACAGACAAACCCGCATACAGGTCCGCAGGCATGTCTGCGGGTTTGTATGCGGGTCTGATGCGCGAATTCCGCTGAAATTTCCTGCCCGCCTCTCAATCATGAGGCCGATTTCGCTCCCCGACCCCGCCCCCTCAACCAACGGTGTTGAGGTGCCGGGGTCGGGGAGGCGGCGGTCAAGAAATAGGGCGGACTTCGAGGGGAAATTGTGCGGAATGGAGCGGCTTAAACGAATAAGAGAGTGAGGGAAAATCGAGCGGCGGCGGGAGGAAAATATCGAGGGAAACTGGAACCGAACCGAGGTCTCGAACGTAAAGATGGGTGACGAGACGCTCCGGGTATTGGCCCGGCTGATCGCGCGGCGGCTGAGGCGGGAACTGGCCGAAAATGCTGCGCGGGGGCATACTAGTGGGGCGGAGCCCCGCTGTGTCGGCGCTCGTTGGGGCTATGAGGATCGCCGGCCTATCGCGTCCGAAATGGAGCGTCCGGCGCAGGAGGTCCGAGCATGAAAGACAGGCGAGCAGTACCAAGCGAAATCAGGGCCGCGCTCTATGCGCGCGTGTCATCCGAGCGCCAGGCCGAGAAGGATTTGTCCATCCCGGCCCAGCTCAAGGCCCTCCGCCAGCACGCCGGGAAGCAGGGCTGGCGGGTGGTCGAGCAGTTCGTCGACGAGGCCGAGAGCGCACGGACGGCGGCAAGGCCGGAGTTTCAGCGGATGATCGCGCTCTCCAAGCAAAAGCCTCCGGCCTTTACGGCGATTTTGGTCTGGAAGCTCTCGCGCTTCGCGCGCAACCGCGAGGACTCGATTCTCTACAAGGCCATGCTGCGCAAGCACGGCGTCCAGCTTGTCTCGATCAACGAGCCCATCGACGACTCGCCGGCGGGGCGGATGCTTGAAGGCATGATCGAGGTGGTCGATGAGTTCTACTCGGCCAACCTGTCGGTCGATACCGTGCGCGGGATGAACGAGAACGCGTCGCGCGGGTTCTTAAACGGCGGGCGCTCGCCCTACGGTTACCGGCGAGTCCGGGTGAAGGTCGGGGAAGCCGAGAAGTCCAAGCACGAGCCGGACCCGGCCGAGGCTCCCTTGATCAAGCGCATCTTCGAAATGGCGCTGGGCGGCATGGGCGTCAAGGAGATCGCCAAGAAGCTCAACGCCGAGGGAGCAAAGACGCGGGAAGGAAACCGCTGGGCCAACACCGTCCTGTACTACATGCTGACCAACGAGACCTACACCGGGGTCACGGTCTTTAACGCCTACCGCTACTGGGACGCCAAGGGAGCCGGCGAGCAGAAGGCCATACGCGTCGAGGGGACGCACCCGCCCTTGGTGTCTAAGGCGGACTTCGAGGCGGTGCGGCGGCTCTTTAAGGCGCGAAGCCCGAAGATCATCCATCCGACAACGCTCTCAAGCGACTACCTCTTGAGCGGATTGGCCTACTGCGGCGCGGGCGTGGAGGCCCAGTTGCGGACGCTAAACGCGCGCCTCGACAAGCTCTACGTGGCGCTGGAGACCGGCCACGTGGACATGGCCGACATCGGGCCGCGCATTAAGGCGCTGCGCCAAGAGATCGAAGCCGCAGAGGAGCAGAAGCGCGATATCCTCGCCCAAGAAAGCTCGCCGCTCAAGGTCAGCGGCGCGGAGGTCCGGCGCTGCGTGGAAGACCTACGCGAGCTCTTGGCCGACGGGACAATCATGGAGCGTAAGTCGTGGCTCAGGACCTGGGTCAAGCGCATCAGCGTGGACAAGAAGCGCGGCGGGACCATCGAGTACAGCCTGCCGCTGGCCCGAAACGCGCGAGGCCTCCCGACGGTGGGAGGCCTCAAGGCTCAAGTTCTTTCTACCGTCCAAATTGGCTGCCCGATTAGGATTCGAACAACCCTCAACGGCCGCTGCCTGAATCTGAACTGACCGGTCCCGGCGCGGAACGCTCCGCGGCCATGAGGCCCAACGGCCGCTAGGTTCAATGACCCTCGCGCGAAATTTCAGACGAGTACTCTTTAGTATACGGGCCCTTGTAACCGCCGGGATCGGCCGGCGGGCATCCACGGCCCGACCGCAATCGGGCGCAAGCCAAGGAGTCTCTCAGGCGCGACGCGCGCCCAAGGGGCTCTTCTTTTTTGGTTCGATGACTCGATGAAGAAACTTTTACTGGCGACGTCGCTCTTGGCCTTCGCGGCCTGCAAGAAACAACCCGCACCCTCAGGGCCGAAGCTCGGCGCCCCGGATGCGGGCGACTACACGCGCGAACTCGTGCCGGCGGCGGCGACGGTGACGGCGTCTTCGGGGCCGGTGAAGATCTCGCTGAGCATGCCGACCACCAGCTATCGTGCCATCGACGGGTCCATTTGGGTTCGATTTACCGTTGAAAACATCGGCGAGCTCCCATTTCTTGTTTACGGCGATGCACTGGTCCTAGGGGCGGAGTCGCTCCTCAAAGCCGGCGCGTTGATGAAACTTGAGGTCCTCGACTCGGACGGGGATAGAGCATACTTCTCTCCTCCAGAGGACCACTACCCGCCCGTTGAGTGCTGGCCCGAGGCGTATCTCCTGGACTTCGCCGAACGCGTGAATAAATATGCGTTCACGCTAGGTCCGGGAAAATCAACGTCGACCGCATCCTATTCCTACCAGCCCCGCTTCGAGGCGTGGTGCGAAAAAAAACCTCCTCCGACACAGAGAGTAGGATTTGCGGAGATTCGCGGATTTCAATTTAAGCCCGGGGTTCATACGGTGAGAAGCAGCTACAACCGGACGCCTCCGAAAGGCTCCCGGAACATCGGGAATCCAGATGCCGTTCGCGTAGCGACTCCGTGGCTTCGATTTGAAGTCTTGCCGTGAAAGCGTCCCTCCTCATCATCGTAATGCTGACCGCGATGTCAGCATCGGCGATAATCAAGGCGACCACGTCGGAGCGCAATCGAATCGCCGCAATGCTCGAATTAGCGCGGCAGCATAAGGAAAACAGAAACACACTGATCCTAGACCGCAAGATTGAAGAGAAAAAAATGGGGTGGGGACGCAGCGAATGAAGAATCAAGGAGCAAATTGCGGCTACCGAACGCGCATTCAGACTTTCCTATCTTCGTGCGATTCGGTCGACGATCCGAGCCTACGGCATCGCGCCGCACGACAAGATGACCGGAGAGCCTCGCGAAAACGGAACAATGGCCAATCCAGGGTTCGAAGGAGAAGTCCGACCCTGGCTTGTCATCGTCAGCGAGCCGATGGCGCTGATCTTGCAGACGAATGAGGGAAGAACCCGTGCTTGGCCCGGCGGAGACGTCGATTATAACTCCCGCCAGCTTAAACAGGCACGCGATGAGAACAACGCCATGACGATGGAAAACGGTGTTACCTTGGTTTGGGATTTTATGGACACCCCGGAAAAACCCGCGCGTCTCATTAACCACGAACATGAGCATTACAAACTCTACCAGGACCCGAGTTGGGCGAAGAGAACATGGTTCGATCGTGAAGAGGAAATTCTTCGGCGAGACCTACGCTCACTAAACAGCATCACGCCCGAAAAAATGTCCGCGACCGTCTACAAAGAAATGCTCGGATTGGACAAGGCGCTGACCGCGAAAAAGAAATGGGTGCAAACGGAGCGGAAAAAATATCTCAAGCGCCTAACTTCCTGGTTGTCGAAGAGTTGGCATACAAGCGCCTTAATTAGCCGGATCAAGTCAACCGAAGAAACTCAAATCGGCACAACGGCGGGCGATTTTTCCGTCTCACCTGGCGCTTTGAAGAAAGTTATGGACGACGCACGGCTCCTCCAGAACCGGCTCGACACGGAAGAAGCACACCGCCGCCTCGCCGAACAAGAGGCGCAGCGCCGCGAGGAACAGGCACGCGTGGAACGGGACGATTTCCAGTTCGCGATCTATTGGATTTTCAACGAATGCCGCGGGACGCCGTCTTTACCCATCCAAGGCAACTTCGCGCGCCTTCTCGCGACCAGACCCGACGCAGGCAAGACGCTACGCCGCCTCGCCTCTTTCCAATACACGAAAGCCGAAAACGCCGCTCTCTCCGAGTGCGTCGAGCTGTTGATTCGCTCCCTGCCCGACTACCCGAACGCCGAACGCATCGAAATCGACCGCAATTGGGCCCGGCGAGTGCAGCGCGAGGAACTCGAACGCAGGACCTATCACCCCCCCGCGAAACAGACGCCTTCGGCTACGCCTCTGATAAAACCTTCCCCAAGGATTCCCTTTCCTTCCCAACCCAGATCACCGGCCCCGCAGCCGTCCCCCTCCCCCGCGCAACCGGCGC
>PFUL01000147.1:7578-44644 GCA_002790095.1 Elusimicrobia bacterium CG_4_9_14_3_um_filter_62_55
GGGCCTTACGCCCCTGAAATCCGGGCCCTCCGACCCCCATGCTATCGACATCGGAGGTGGTTTCGTGATCATTCGAACGCTCGCGCTCTCTCTGTCCGCAGTCCTCGCCGCAAGCCCCTCCTTCGCCGCAGTCAACTTCAACGGAGAACTGCTCGCCAAACTCGAACGCAGCCAAGGCCTCGAAGGCGCCGTCCCCCCCTCCGTGCACGGCCGCGAAATCACGATGTCCGCCGAGGAAAGCCATTTCGCCGAACGCGCCATCCGGACCTACGGCTCCGGCGCGGCGCTCTACCAGAAGTGCAAGGACACCCAGTACGGCCAGACCCGCTCGGACGCCTGCGTCGCCGTCGACATCGTCAAGCGGCATATCCGGACTCTGACCGGGACGAACTGGAAAATGGTGCAGGCGATCGCGTTCACCGAGAATCGGCTCAACGACGCTTCCGAGGAGGTGAACACCTCGGTCAAGTCGCACGCCGACGCGAAGGGCCTGATGCAGGTGACGAAACTGATCTGGAACTACTTCGTGAATTCCACCTACGAGAACGGAAAACCCCGCGAGGACGGCCACCGCGCGCTGGGGCCCCGCGCGCTGAGCTTCGACGGCCAGGCCCCGTACGGGCTCGACAACAGCATCCTCGTCGCCAACGCCTACCTCGTCGAACTGAAGGGGAAGTACTGCGGCAAGACCGAAACCGCCGGCTGCCGCACCTTGATCGCCGCGGCCTACAACGCCGGTGAAACGGCCGTCAATAAGGCAGGCAAGAAGGTCCCCAACTTCAAGGAGACCCGCCAGTACGTGCGGATCTTCCAAGACAAATACGCCTCGGTCGACTGATTATTCTTTGACGAAACGGTCGCCGTCGAGCCGAAGCCCGAAGGCCTGGTAGAGCAGGCGCTTGAAGGCGGCCCGCTCCCGTTTTGGGGCGGTTTCGCGGCGTTTGGAAGGGCGAACGGGCGAATCGGGGTTCATGGCGCCTCCTGGGCGGCCGCGGACGCGGTGGCCGACCTCCTTATTATCGGATGAAGTCGACGCAACTTCGCACGGTCGGAGGACCGGTTTCGGTCCGGGTCCTAGGACCCCTGATTAGTGGAAGTGCACCAGGCTCGCGGCGATGGTCTCGCGCAAGCCTGCGAAGACGGTCAAGGAAGACAGCAGCATCAAGGTGCAGTAGGCCGAGAGCAGGACGGTGTGCGCGCGGTAGACGGCTGGGGAGGCCTCCCATCCGGCGTAGCGCTCTTCGGCGTGCGATGCGTTCGTCATAGTCTTATTGTGGCCGGAACGAGTCCGCCGCTCCTGGGGCGACGGGTCCCGGGAGCGGCGGAATAGGGCCTAGGCGGATTTAGGTCCGCGGGGCCGTCCGGTTACTTCCGAGCGGCCGCCTTCCGCAGATACGTGGCATAAATCCGCTTTTGGATGCCCTCGAACTGAGCCGCCGTGAGCTTCTTTGTGGGGTAGAAGGAACGCGAGCCCATAAGGGATACCGCCTTGACGAGCGAACCGTTGCGATCCATCTGGAAAATGAAATAGTCCGCCCCCGGTTTCAAGACGCGGACCAAGAGGACGGTCTCAATACGACCGTCCGCCGCCAGGCGAGCTAGCAGGATCCAGCCCTCCGGATCCGAGTTGTAGGAGATGAACTTCCCGCTCGTCGGCGCGATGCCGAAGAGGCGCGCGAAGTGAGAAAACCAAGGGCTCGTCGTCGTTGACGGCATCTTCTCGAGCGACCCGATCATGCCCCCCCAAAGCTTCGCGAAGGGGACCTGGGCTTGGGCTCTCTGAACGTCCGGATGGAAAGCACCCGCGTCCTCGTAAGGAAGCCAAAACATGCCCGCAACCAAGTCCGCCTCCATCAAGGCCTTCAGCGCTTGAAACTCGCGGTCGAACTCCTGTTGGGACGCGGAGGCAAGACGGTTCCTCACGACCTTCACGGATTTCAGAATGTTTCCGTTGCGGTCCAGGTGAAACCCAACCCAACTGCCCCCCGCGGCCGTGTCTTTAATGGAGACCAAAATGATCTCCGCCGTGCGGCCGTCCGGCGTGAGGCGCACCATTAACCCATGCCTGCCCGATAGTCCCGATGTCGCGGCGACCCGGTCGGAGGTATCCGCGAAACCGAATGCCGATCCCAAGTTATTGAATACGCGCGTATTACCCGACTCAACCCTGCCATATTCTTCAAGGTAATCCATGTAGCCCGAGAACAATTGCGAAAACGACGGTTTCTGCTTCGCTTTCGTCCCCGGGGAGTAAACGACCTGCGGTCGCGCGGCGGGCGCAGGCGAGTTCTGCACATCGGCCACCGGGACGACCCCGACGGGGGCCCCGCCGGTCCAGCCGGCCTGGCGGATGGTCTCGGCATGCGCCCCGAGGGTCTTGCCCAACGCGGGGACCCCGGCAACAGCGGGAGAGCCGCCGAGCAGCACGGCGAGTGAAATTGAGGAAAAGGCAGATTTAGGCGTCATATTATCGTTCTCCGGCCGGAGCCGCACGGCCGCATCCATTATCGCTCACACGCGCTCATTCCTTATGAAGCGAACGGTCCCCACGTGCGCCGGAAAAGGTCCCAGACGAACCTGGGCCCTAGGCTCGCCGGACTCTCCGCAGCCCTTGATTTTTTTAGAAGCGGGGTTATCCTCAAGGAGTCCGACCCCGAGATCCCTATGAGACTCTCCCTCCCTATTTTGGCGTTGCTTCTACTCGCGACGCCGCTGCGCGCGGACCTGCAGGCCGGGGACGGCGGCCAGGAGACCGTCCAGAAACGGGAAGCCGACGAAAACGAGACCGCCAAGAAAACCAACGACGATGAAGATGTCGACCCCAAGGCCGTTGCGATCAGAGAAACCGCAGGGACCATCGGCAACGCAGTCGGCAACGTAGTCGGCGACGAGGTTGACAACACGCTCCCCGAAATCGAACTTGTCGGAAAGACGATAGAAACAAAACTTCCGGAACTAGCCGAACCCGGCTCCATAAATCGGCTCGAGGATTTTAACAGGGTCAACTCTGATCTGGATGCCCCGACGCCCCTACCGGAAAGTCCCCTCCCCGAAGTGATCACCCCAAACTTCCCGCCGGGGTTCAAAGAAGTTGCCCAAGCCATCGGCTGGATCCCCAAAGAAGATACAAAGCGCGTCGTAACGGAAACCGAACGCATTATCGAAGAATACCCCGACGAACCCGCCAGCTATTGGCTCGGCGCCTGGGCCCAAAACCGGGTCGGCCGCCGCGAAGAGGCGCTCGACATTCTCGAGCGCGGACTCGAAATCGCCCCCGAGGACAAAAGCCTAACGAACCTGCAGAAGCTTCTCACCCCCAAGGCCTCGGAGATGGCGCAAAAAGAGGTCGACCGCCGCCGCGAAGCCCTGATGGGCCGCCTGCAAAGCGGCGACGCCGCCGCCGATTTCGGCGCGGGCTTCGCCGGCCGCGCGACCGCCGAACAAGCCCCGCAGATGGCCGGCATGGTCAATCCGGCGATGTTCTCGCAAACGGCCCGCCAGGCGCCGAACCCGCGCGCCCTGGCCGGCATCCAAGGCGGCCTCTCCGCGCTGAAGGTCGGCGACGCGAAGGCTGCGGTGTCGCATTTCACCGAGGCGATCCGCCGCGATCCGCAAAATCCCGTGCCGTGGCGCTTTCGAGCGATGGCGCTGCATCAGGCCGGCGCGAACGAATTAGCCGTCAAGGACGCCAACCGCGCGGTGTCGCTCGACCCCAAAGACCACTGGGCGTTTTTAGTCCGCGCGAAGGCGCTAACCGGCCTCAAGCAGTACGAGACCGCGAAGATCGACATCCAGGCGGCGCTGGAACTTGATCCGAAAAGCGCCGACGCCTACGCGACGCGCGCGCGTCTGCACCACGTGCAGGGCGAACACGCACAGGAACTGCAGGACTACCGCACCGCGGTCAATTTGGACCCGGCCTTCGCCGACCTATTTCGCGGCGCGATGCGAGAGGCCGAGCGCCTGGCCGGGAAGTCCGCGCCGCCCAAGACCCCGCTCTCCAGGAATCTGCTGTACCCCGGCGCGGGACTGCTCGGACTCGGCTTTTTCGCCGCGGCGCTTTTGCGTCGCCGCGGACAGACGACGATCACGCAAGGCAACGCCCAGGGCGTCGGCGGCTTCGACATCGTACGCCGCATCGGCCGGGGCGGGATGGGCGAGGTATGGGAAGGCCTCGACCGCGCGCTCGAGCGCCGGGTCGCCATCAAGAAACTGGTTCCGGAGATCGCCTCGGTCCCGCGCGAACGCCAGCGCTTCCTTAAGGAAGCCCGCACCGTCGCGGCGCTCAAGCACCCGAACATCATCGAAATCCATCAGGTCGTTGAAACCGGGGATGATCTCTATCTCGTGTTCGAATTCGTCGACGGGGTCTCGCTCGATTCGGTGCTCGCGGAGAAGGGGCGCCTTTCGCCGCCTGAAACGCTCGAAGTCCTGCGCCAAAGCGCGCTCGCGCTCGATTTCGCCCACGGCCGCGGGGTGATCCACCAGGATTTAAAGCCCGCCAACATCATGGTGGAAGGCGAGACCGTCAAGGTGATGGATTTCGGCATCGCCCGCCGGGTCGCCGAAACGATGGGGGCCGTGACCCGAGTCGAAGTGGTCGGAACCCCTTCCTACATGGCGCCCGAACAGGCGTTCGCACAGGCCTCACCGGAAACCGACATCTTCGCGCTCGGGGCGACGCTCTACGAGATGCTCTCCGGACAACGACCGTTCGGCGGCGCCGCCGGCGATTTTTCGAAACTCCAGAAGGCCTTCGTCCCCCTCTCCCGCACGGTTCCTGAGATTCCGGAAGCCGTCGACGCGGTGATCGCCCGCGCGCTCGATCCGGACCCGAAACTCCGTTTCCACTCGGCAGGGGAGTTGTTCACCGAACTCGAAGCCGCCGTGGGCGCCCGCGCCTGACGCCCTTGCGGAGCCTCTCCGCGTGCTTTATCCTTACCCCGATGGCCCGCAATTCATGGATTCTCGCGTTCGCGCTGCTCGCCTCGCCCGCGCCGTCCTTCACGGCGGAAGGCCAAGGCGCGCTCGCCGACCTGACGACGCAAGCCGAATCGGCGCTTAAATCCGGGGACTACGCGGCGGCCGAAGCCGTGGGCCGGGACATCATCGCGCGCGACCCCTCCAACCCGCTGGGCTGGCGCATCGTGGCGCTGGCGCAGGACCAGCAAGGCGACCGGGCCGGCGCCCAGGCGACCGTCGAGGAAGGGCTGGCCCATGCCCCGCAGGATGACGGCCTGCAGGGATTAAAGCGCGTCCTCGCAAAAACCGCACCGAGCATGACGCTCGACACCAGCAAGCTTAAGAAGGATTTCAAGGACAAGGAAGACGATCTCCAGAAGCCGAAATCGCGGCGTCCGGACTCAACGGGCATGTCCGCGAAAGGCCCCGGAGCGGAGAAGATGCTCCCGGCCCAGATGGGCGAGCACGCGACGCCGATGTCCTTCGCCCGGCCGGAACTGCATACGGGGTTCACCCGCCGCGGCTTGGAACTAATGCAGTCCGGCGAATTGATCGGCGGGATCAAGGAACTCACCCGCGCGATCTCGCAAAACCCGAAGGATAACGCCGCGCTGCGCTGGCGGGCGCTCGCGCGCGAGAAGGCGGGCGATCACGAGGGGGCGATCGAGGACGCCGACCGCGCTTTGGCCGTCGACGACAAGGACGCCTGGGCGCTGAAGACGAAGGCGCTCGCCCTGCTCGCGCTGAAAAAGGCGGAGCCGGCCTTGACCGCGGCGAACAAAGCGATCGAGGCGAACGCGACCGACGGCGACGCGTTCCGGGCCCGCGCGATGATCCGCAAGGCGCTCGGCGACGACGCCGCGATGATCCAGGACCTCGCCCAGGCCGCCGCGCTCGACCCGGCGTTCGCGGCGCTTTACCGCCGCGAACTCGCGCGCGTGGAGAAGGGAAGCTCCGCGGAAGACCCCGAAGAACAGGGCGGAAACACCGCGATGGGGACGATGGTCGCGCTCGGGGCGCTGGTTTTGGGCGGAGGCCTGGCCGCGGCCTTCGGACGCAAAAAGAAAGCGGCACCGACCCCGTCGCAGGAAGGATTCAGCGTTACCGGATTCGACGTCACGGCCAAACTCGGGCAGGGCGGCATGGGAGAGGTTTGGCTGGCGACCGACCGCGCGCTTAAGCGCCAGGTAGCGATCGAGCGCCTGCGCTCGGAAATCGTCGGAGATCCCGGGATGCGCGAAAAATTCCTCAAAGAAGCACGCGCTGCGGCGGGGCTCAAGCACCCGAACATCGTCGAGATTTATTCGGTGATCGAGGAAGGCCCGGAATTGCTCTTGGTCTTCGAACACCTCGACGGACAATCCCTCGACGCGATTTTAGCCGAACACGGGAAGCTGACGCTTGAACAGGCGCTGGAGATCGTCCGGCAAACCGCCGCCGCGCTCGACTACGCGCACGCGCAAGGCGTGATCCACCAAGACCTCAAGCCCGGCAGCATCATGATCGCCGGCGACGCCGTCAAGGTGATGGACTTCATCGTGGCCCGCCGCGTCGCCGCCGCCCACCGGTACACGGCGCCGGAACAGGAAAGGGGCGACCCGCGCCCGCAAAGCGACGTCTACGCTTTGGGCGCTTGCTTCTACGAGATGCTCACCGGCGTCCGGGCCCGCCCCGCACAGGGATGGACCCCGCTGAGGCAGCTGCTCCCGGGCTGTCCGCCCGCGCTGGACGGGGTGCTCGCCTATACCTTCGATCCCGATCCGGCGAAACGCTACCCCAGCGCGGGACAACTGGCCGCGGCGATCTCCCAGGTCGCCGGATCCTCCCCCGCCTGACTTGGGGGAGCGGGGCGAAAAGCGATAGAATAGACTCCACTATGGAGACCCATTCCGTGCCGTACAAACGCACCGTCTTCGTCTGCACCCACGCCCGAACGGACGGCCGCGCCGCCTGCGCCAACGCCGGCAGCGACGGCGAGGCGATCTGCTCGGCGCTTAAAAAAGAAATTTACGACCGCGGGCTCAAAGGAAAAATCCGCGTCGCGGCCTCCGGCTGCCTGGACCTCTGCGAAAAGGGACCGAACGTTTTCATCTATCCCGGAGAAGAATGGATCAGCGGCGTCACCCAGGCCGACATTCCGGCGCTGATCGAACGCATCGCCGCGAATTCTAAATTATAATGCCCCCGATGAACCCCGCTTTCTGGACCCGGATCGGCGCCGTGCTGATGCTGCTTTCGGTCGCGGCCGGAGCGTTCGGCGCCCACGCCCTAAAAGCGCGGCTTTCCCCCGAAATGCTCGCCGTCTTTGAAACCGGAGCCCGCTATCACGCCTATCACGGGCTCGGCGTCCTCGCGGCGGCGTGGGCGGGGACTCATTTCGGCGGCCGTCTTCCGGGCCTCGCGGCCGCCTGTTTTACGCTCGGCGTCGTCTTGTTCTCCGGGAGCCTGTACGCGCTGAGCCTGACCGGCGCGCGCAAACTCGGAATGATCACCCCCTTCGGGGGACTCCTGTTTCTGGCCGGATGGGCGCTCTTGGCCCTTGCCCCGGCGCGCGGTTGAGGTGAGCTCATGACTCAAGAAACTCAAACTCCGGCACGGCGCGGCGGACCGCCGAAATTGGACCCGCCGGATCTGACGGAAAAAGGCGGCGTCAAAGAAGGCGTCCGGCAAACCTCCGACCGTCGGCTGTTTATGCAGCTGCAGGCCTTCGGCGGCGCCGGAGATCCGGCCCCGCTCGCGAAAACGCTCGCCGACTCGCAAATCGCAGGCGTGCTCTACAGCGAACTGGGCGACCCGCGCGGCGCCGCGGTCTTGACCTACTCCGAAGACGAGGCGCATTTTATCGAGACCGTCGCGCCGGTGCTTCGATCGGGCCCCTTCGCCGAACTGACGCAGAAGCCCGAGTACGCGATGTTCGGCCGCACGTATGCGTTGGGATACGAGCCCAACCTCGAGGATTGGCTTCTCAAGAAACCGGTGCGAAACGTCCTCGACGAGACGATGCCGTGGGCGGTCTGGTATCCGCTGCGCCGCAAAGGGGAATTCGCGACGCTCCCCGAAGACGAGCAAAAGAGCATCCTGCGGGAACACGGAACCATCGGCATGCAGTTCGGCCAGTCCGGTCTCGCGCATGACGTCCGTCTCGCCTGTCACGGGCTCGACAAAAACGACAACGACTTCGTGATCGGCCTGATCGGCGGGAAGCTGCATCCGCTCTCGGCGCTGGTCGAACGCATGCGCAAGACGCGGCAGACCTCCACGCTCATGGAAAAGATGGGGCCGTTCTTCGTCGGGCGCGCGGTATGGCGCTCCGGAGAAGCGGCGTGAGCGGCTCGCGCACGTTCAAGATACGGATGTCGGAGCGGTGCTACCGCTTCAAACCGGACGCCCTGATGCCGCACGCCCCCCGCAAGTCCGGGGTGTACGAATTCGTGACCTTCGACTCCGAAATGAAGCCCGAAGTGCTCTTCATCGGACTCGCGATTCCCGGCGAGGGCGGTTCCATCTACGAGGCGGTCGCCGCCCATTTGATGGGCAACGTCCGGCCGACGACCGAGGATTTGTTCAAGGCGGCCAAGGACGTGTATTTCGACTACGTCGACGGCGCCGACGTCGACGACGACCAGGATTTCAAAGACATCGCCGGAGCGCTGATTCGCAAGCACAGCCCACGGCTCAACCCCTCGACGCCGCCTCCCGCTTCCGGAAAGTACGGGACGGTCGCGATTGAGGAAACGGATTGATTCCCGAAAGGGCAGGGAGGACGGTACGCATGGCGAGGAACAAACAAACGGCGAAAAAGAAGGCGAAGAAAGCGACAAAGGCGCTGGCGCGGATTACGAAATCCAAGAAGCCGGATTTTGTGGATGAACTCGCGGCTCTGGGACGGCGCGTCGAGGGCGCGTTGAAATCCGCCGTTAAGAGCAAGGAAGCGCGGGCGGTGCAGGAAGAGGTCTCCAAGAGCATCAAGACCGTCGGGATGAAGCTTCTTTCCGCCGTCGAAGCGGCTCGAAAAAGCGAGGACGCGCAGGGACTCGAAGAGCAGGCGAAGAAAGTATTTCGCACCGGCACGAAGAGCGGACTCGACACGGCCAAGCAGGCTCAGGCGAATCTGTCCGCCGGATTGAAGGGGATTTCGAAGGAGCTCGAAAAGCTCGCGCAGAAGGTCAAGAAGGGAAAGCGCTGATTCTTTGGAATGGAAAAAAGCCCCCGCGCCCGCAGGGGCTTTTTTCCTCCGGACACGATGAAGCGACTTGCTCTCGTCTGCGTGTTTTTGTCGGCCCCGGTTCTGGCCCGCGAGGGATTCTTCCCCGTCGGAGCGTACCATGCGCTCGCCGAAGCGGATATCCCGCCTAAAACGCTCGTCGCCGCGCTCCCGTTCGTCGGATCGCTCGGCATCGAAATCGAACAAAACGCCGGATGGAAGGAGATGGATGCGCTGCGCACCACGACCTGCGGCAGCGACCTGGCCCGAGCCTGGAACCGCGAAACCTGCGCGTCGATGGGAGCCCCCTGCCGCCCCGACGGCATTTGCCGAGTGCCGCGGTATTCCGGCTGCGCGGGCGTCGCCGTCGACGGCTTCTTCGTGACGACCTCGGCCTGCGCGCGCGGGCTCGCTCAATCCCCCCGGGCGAAGTTCATCGGCGAGGACGGTCTTCCCCGAGAAGTCGCTCTGGAAGCGACCGCCCTGACCCAAGACGCCGGCTCCTCCCCCCTCTCGCTTTTGCGTCTGCCCGTCGAGCGGCCCTCGACCCCGATTCGCCGTCAAGAGCCCAAGGACGGGGAGCCGGTCTTCGCCGTAGGCTTCCCCCGCTTCGAGGATCGCGCCCGCAAACGCGCCGACTACAAAGCCGCCTGGGGCGAGCCCCGGATCGTCTTCGGGAGCGTCGTCGGACGGAGTCCCGAAACAGGCGCCGCCCTCAAGAATTTCTTCCTTGCCGATACCGACTCCCTTCCCGGGATGGCCGGAGCGCCGCTGTTCGACCGACGCGGCCGGTTGATCGGAATCGGTCTCGAAGCGGCGGAACGGCGCAACGCGGAGGAATACGATCCCGCCGCTCCCGCGCCCTTCGCGGGCGTGGAGGAAATTCGAAGCCTGATCGCGAGTCTCGCGGATGCCGAACGCAAGGCCGCCGCTCTCGCCCGAGCCGATGAGGCTCGATCGCGCTACGAAGAAGCGCGATCGCTGGAAGGCGCCGGACGCTGGCCGGAGGCGGAGGCCGCGTACCGAGAACTGAAAAACCGGTTCGGAAATCTCCCTGCCGGAGAAAGCGACTACGCCGCGGCCGCCGACAAAGCGCTCCGCTTCGTCGCCTGCGAAACCGGCCGGCACCGCCCGCGCCGCACCTTTCCGCGCCTGGAATACCTGGAATCGGTGGCGATCTCCGCGATCGCGGACGGCAGCCGCGAACGCCTGCTCGATCTTTTGCCTTGCCGCACGCGCTCCGGCAACGGGGACGTGCACGCCGAAGACCTCTCCGACGCGCTTCTCGCCGCCCGCGTCAACGGCGTCCCGCCGCTCGTGCGCGCGCGCGTCGAAGTTGAAGGCGGACTTCGGGCGTCGCTTGAGGGCATGGCGCGTCCGACGACGCTGTTGTGGCGCAGAGACGGCGACCGCGGCTGGGCGTTCGCCGGCGCGGTTTTTAAATAGCCTAAGCGCTACTTTTCAATCTTTTTGATCTTCGTGATCGGCCAGCCGCCGGCCTTTTCGCTGACCGTAAAGCGAACCGTGTCGCCCTTCTTCAGTCCGGCGCCGAGCTTCGCGTCGTCGAGTTCGAAGGGCATCTGCATGGCGTCCATAAAGCCTTCGATCTTCTCGTGGTCGATCACCAGAACGCGGCCTTCCGATTTGACGCCGACGATCACGCCGACGGCCTCGTAGGAAGTCGTCTCGCCGGCCTCTTCCCCGGTTCCCGAGCCGCCCGTACAGGCGGCAAACGCCGCGAGCGCGGCGACCATCATCAGCATGCGTCCCATCGTTTTATCCTATCACTTTCCCCAATGCCGCTTGATAAACCCTTCCCGCCCTGATCCCCGGCGGTAGAGTTTGTAGCGGATCGGATTCTTCTTGTAGTAATCCTGGTGATATTCCTCGGCCGGATAAAAATTCTTGAACTCGCGGATCGGAGTCACGATCGGCTTATCGAAACGATGCGACGCCTCGAGCGCCGCCTTCGACTTCTCCGCGGCCGCGCGCTGCGCCGCGTCGCGCACGAAGATCGCGCTCAGGTAGGATTCCCCCCGATCGCCGAACTGACCGCCGGCGTCGGTGGGATCGAACGAACGCCAAAACGCGTCGAGCAATTTCTCGTAGGTGATCTTCGACGGATCGTAGGCGACCTGAACCGCTTCGACATGTCCCGTCTTTTTAGCGGTGACATCCTCATACGAAGGATTCGCCACGCTCCCTCCCGAGAAGCCGCTGACCGCCCCCACCACCCCGTCGAGATGCTCGAACGGGCCCTCCATGCACCAAAAACAGCCGCCGGCGAAGGTCGCGAGGGCCGTCTTAGACGAGGCCGCCGCGGAAGCCGGTTTCACCTCCTCCGCGTTCGCAAACAATTTCGCGTACGCCGCATATCCCTCTTTCTCCAAGTCGGCCGCGGGAATGAAGCGAAGCGACGCGGAGTTGATGCAGTAGCGCAGTCCCGTGGGTCGGGGACCGTCGTCGAAAACATGCCCGAGGTGGGAATCCGCCTTCTTGCTGCGGACCTCGGTACGGACCATTCCCCACTTGCGATCCTTCTTTTCGACGATTTCGCCGCCGTCGATCGGCTTCCAGAAGCTCGGCCATCCGGTTCGGGATTCGAACTTCTCGGTCGAACTGAAGAGGGGCTCTCCCGAGACCACGTCCACATAAATCCCTGCCTCGTGATTATCCCAATAAGCGTTTTTGAAGGGGGGTTCGGTCCCGTTTTTCTGCGTGACCTCGTACTGCATCGGAGTCAACCGGGCCTTGAGCGCCTCGGCACCCTCGCCCGCCTTCGGCGCCGCGCCGCATGCCGCCATGAACGCCGCCGCCAAGAACCACGATAGTTTATTCATGTTGCCTTCTCGCCCATCAGTGCGCTTGCCCGCGAATCCGTTACGGCCCATTATGATATATTGAGCCATCTTATACGGAGGAACCCGATGAAAGCACTGATGCTGCTGCCGCTTTTGACGCTTTTAGCCGCTCCCCTCAAGGCCGCGGGCTGGGACACCACGGCGGGACTCTACGCGATCTTCAACACCGGGAAGGGCGACATCATCTGCCGGTTGTTTGAAAAAGAGTCCCCCGTCACGGTCGATAATTTCACCGGACTTGCGCTCGGCACTAAGGAATACACCGACCCCCGCGACGGGAAGAAGAAAACCGGCCGCTACTACGACGGCACCGTCTTTCACCGCGTCATCGCCGGCTTCATGATCCAGGGAGGAGATCCTCTCGGGCAGGGTACGGGCGGACCCGGCTACACCTTCGAGGACGAGACCTCCAACGGCCTCAAATTCGATCGCGACGGACTGCTTGCGATGGCCAACGCCGGTCCCAACACCAACGGCAGCCAGTTCTTCATCACCGAAAACAGCACCGGACGGCTGCCGCGCCATCTCGACGGGAAGCACACGATCTTCGGAGAAGTCGTCGAGGGACAAAACGTCGTGGTCGCGATCGCCAACGCCGAACGGGTTCCGCTGACGACGCTTCGCATCGTCCGTGTCGCCGGAAACGCGAAGTCTCCGATGAAAAAGAAATAGGTTCCGGTGCGGGCTCCCGCGGGAGCCCCCGGCGGCGATATGCCCTCTACCTCCCGGGACGGAAAGAACCCCGGCTGCTGCCCTCGGTTTTGACTCCGGGACTGGCATCGGCCGCCCTCAGCGAACTACAATGAGACGTTCGGAGGCCCCGAGATGATTCGATTTCCGCTCGCCCTATTATTCTCTTTGCTGCTCGCGATCCCCGCCGCCGGTGTCCCTAACGGGGAACCCGCCCCCGACTTCACCCTCCCCGATACGAAAGGGGCGGAGCGTTCGCTTTCCGATTTCAAAGGGCAGACCGTGGTGCTGGAGTGGCACAACCACGAATGTCCGTTCGTGCGCAAGCATTACGACTCCGGAAACATCCCTAAACTGCAGCAGGCGTACACCGCGAAAGGCGTGGTCTGGCTCGCGGTTATTTCTTCCGCGGAGGGCAAGCAGGGGTTTGTGAGCGCCGACGAGGCGGAACGGAATAGGGTCGCGGACGATGCCGCGCCGACCCATATCCTCCTCGATCCCTCGGGCGAGGTCGGCCGCCTCTACGGCGCGAAAACGACGCCGCACATGTTCGTCATCGGACCCAGCGGGAAGCTTCGCTATCAAGGCGCGATCGATTCGATCCGCTCGACCGATCCCGCCGACATTTCCAAAGCCGAAAACTACGCCGCCCTCGCTCTCGACGCGGTGCTGGCGGGAAAATCGCCGGTGAATCCTATTACCGTTCCCTACGGCTGCTCGGTCAAATACGGCCCCGAGCCGGAAGCCGACGCCCCGACGGCAACCTCGAGCGCTCCCACCCGAAAAAAAGCGCCGTGGTGGAAATTCTGGGGGTCATAGGCACCTCCAGGGCGGCGCGGACCTTGCTCAGCAGGTCGACCGGCGAGATCGAAACCGTTCCTTTGCGCCATGACGATGTCGGTTATGAATCGTTCCATGATGCTTTTGATTCAATAGAGGCGCTTTCGCACCGCTTCAAAGACGGCATCCACTCCAATCGCGCGCACGCACGCGTTGTCGCGGCAGGTCGAAGTGCGATGGTTGAACGCGCTCAAGCACGGACTGCAGGCGAAGTTTTCATAGAACACCGTCTTATCTTCGGTGAGCGGGCCGTAGAGAGACGGCGTTTCCGGACCGTAGAGCGCGACGACCGCGGCCCGGGTCAGCGTCGCCAGATGAACGACGCCGCTGTCGTGGCTGACCACCGCCGTGGCGAGATCCAGCGTTCCGAGCAATTCCTCGAGAGTCGTCTCCCCCGAGAGATCGACGCTCCGCGCATGCGCCGGAGTTCCATTCCCGTCGCCGCGAATCTTCCCCACCCACGCGACGAACACGCCGTCGAGGGCCAGCAGACGGTCGGCCAATTCGCGGTATCGCGGCATCGGCCAGTTCCGAATCGGCAGCCGGCTTTCAAAATCCGCATGCAGACAAATGAACCCCTTGCGCCGGTCGAACCCGGGCAGCCTCGCGGACAATCGGGCGGACATCGCGTCCCGGTACGAGTCGAGACCCGGCGCGCGCGGCACGCTTGTCTCGATGATCGCCGACGGCGCCTTCAGGTGCGGGGCCTCGTCCGCGGGCCGCTTGAGCGCCTCGACCAGCGCGATAAAATTAGCGCTGATGTGCCGGTACGGGTTGTAGAGAACCGCACGGGTTTGAAGTTTTCCCCGGTACAAACCCTCCATCTCGTGGCGGTCGAAGCCGGTCCTTTGCGAGGCGCCGGTCAAAAAACTCAAGATCGCGGTGATACGGGAAAACAACTCCAGATCCACGACCGCGTCGATCCCTTCCCGCCGCACGCGCCGGAGTCCCGCCAGCGCGTCGACCATCACCGTCCAAACGCTGCGGGAACGAATCAAAAATACTTTCTCGGGATCGACCAATCCCTGCACCCGCAAAACGTCCGCGTTCTCCGCGAAAATCCAAAAATAGATCTCCGCCTCGGGCCAGCTTCGGCGAACGTGCCGCAACGCAGGCTCCGCCAGGATCGCGGCTCCGATTTCCGACAACTCGATGAAAAGGATTTTTTTCGGAGAAGAACCCGTCGATTCTTCCCGCCGCCCCAGGATCCGCCGGCTCGCGTCCAAGACGGCGCACAACACGCCCCCGATGAGCCGGTCGATAAGCCGCACGCGGGCTAAGTCCACGCAGAAAGGCTACCATTTACTCATGAATTCCATGTCGCGGCCCGGTCTGGGGAGGCGGGACCTGTGGGTTCTTACGGCTCTGGCGCTTCCGCTGGCGGCCGTCGTTCTGCCCGCTTTGACCGGAAGAACCTATTTTTGGGGCGATCTGCTCTACCTCCATCATCCTTGGCGCGCCCTCCCGGCGGAAATGCTGCAGCGCGGGGCTTTGCCTCTTTGGAACCCGTACATCTACCTCGGCATGCCGCTGGCCGCCTCCATGCAGGGAGCCGTCTGGTATCCCGGAACCGTCCCGTTTTACCTGTTCGGATTCGAGACCGCCCTCGCTCTGTTTCACGCGCTTCACTTCTGGCTCGCCGGCGCGGGAGCCTATCTATGGCTGCGAAGCATCGGCATGGGGAGGGCGGCCGCGGCGGCCGGCGGCGCGGCGTGGATGCTGTCCGGTCAGTTGGTTCGCGATCTTCCGTTTCTCAACCACCTCAGCACGCTGGCCTTTCTGCCCGCGTTTCTCCTGCTCGGCAGGCGCCCCGCCTTTCTGGGACTCGCGTTGGCGTTGAGTTTCTTCTCCGGGTACCCTCAGATGCTCGCCGGCTCGGCCGCGGCCGCGTGGCTGATCGGGTCGGCCCGGCTTTGGGGCGCCTCCCTCTCCTGCGCGCGGGCCGTCTCCGCCATCGGATCGTTCACGCGACGATGGCTCCTCGCGGGTCTGTTCAGCTTGGCGCTCTCCGCCGCGCTGCTCGTTCCGGCGCTCGAACTCGCCGGCCGCTCCCGCCGCTCCACCGGAATCGACTCCTCCGAAACGCTCACCTTTTCCTTCGCGCCGAAAGACCTCGTTCAATTCAGTTCCCCGCTTCTCGTAAAACGGGGCGAGTTCTCACCCGCGTTTCAGTGGTGGAAAACCGTCTACTGGGGAATTCTCGGACTCGCTGCGGCCGGACTCGGCTTCTTTCGCCTCACCCGTGCGGCCGCATGCGCCGCGGCGGCCTACCTGCTCGGCTCGATTCTGCTGATGCTCGGAGGAAGCAATCCCCTCTCGAACGCCTTGTGGACCCACGCGCCTTTGCTCAACTATATCCGCTATCCCGGCAACACCTCCTTCCTGGCTTCTCCCGTTCTGATGTACCTGATCGCGCGGGGACTGTCCGGCAGGAAATGGGCCCCTTGGGCGGCGCTCGCCGTCATCGCCGAACTTTTCGCGTACTCCTGGTTCGCGCACCCCGCCGTTCCGCGCGGCTACTTCACTCAAGCGGGTCCTCTGGTTCGCAATCTTCAGAGAGAACTTGCGGGGCACCGCTACCTGCTCTCTCCCCTGGCGTTGAACTGGTCGCGCGGTCGGGGCGCCGATTTCGCGTCCGCGTCGCTCGATCTCAAGCAGAGACTCTACGGCGAAACGAATACGGCTTTCCATCTTTCCGCCGTGGGGAATTTCGGAGAACCGCTCGTTCCCAATGAAAATTACGCGGTCATGGACCATCTTTACAGCCGCCCGGGCCTCGCCGCGCTCGCCCCGTGGCTCCCTTGGGTCGACGCGAAAATCCTGCTGACGAAGGACCGCCTCGCTCCCGGTGATCTTCGCTATTTAGGCGACAGCCTGTGGCAGCTCTACGGCCCGGCCGTCCCGGTCGAGCGCGCCTACTGGATGGACGACGCGACGGCGGAACAACTTCCACGCGGGCTCGATGCCGATCCGCCTTCGATGAAGGAAGTCGTTCCCGTCCCCGTCGAACGCCTCCGTGAGGACGCGCTGCGCGCGAGCGGAAACTTCTCGCGTCCCGGATGGCTGTTCCTCTCCGAGCCGTTTTATCCGGGGTGGCGCTTCCGGCTCGACGCGGGCGGCGCGTCGTCGAACCCGGACTCGCTCCCGGCCCTCGGCGCGTTCCGGCGCTATCGCGTGCCCGCCGGCGCGTGGACGCTCGCGGCCCGCTACGCGCCCGGCAGTTGGACGCTGGGTCTTTCGATTTCCCTGCTCTCTTTGCTCGCCGGGCTCGGGGCGGCGTACGCGAGGCGCCCGCGGTGACCCGCAAAGACGCTCCCTTTCTTCTCGTCTTATTCGCCGCCGTGTTGGCGCTGTTCGCTCCCGGACTCGTCGATCCGTCCTTGCTCGCGGTGAACTTCGGCGATCTGCAGGGCTACCATTTCCCGCTGCGGTTTCTCGCGGCGGGACGCCTGCAGTCCGGAGCGCTGCCCTTTTGGAATCCCTATATCTTCGCGGGTCTCCCGATGTTCGCCAACCCGCAAACGGGAACGCTCTATCCCGGATCCCTCCCGTTTTGGACTTTCCCCGTGGGATGGGCGTTTACGGCGTTCCTTACCGCTCATCTCCTTTGGGGGATTTTGGGGGCCTATCTTTGGGCGCGCGCCGAACGAATTGATCGGCTCGGCGCGTTCACCCTCGCGTGCGCATTCGGGTTTTCTCCGTTTCTGCTGTACCGGATACCCCAAGGCGTTCCGACGCATTTGGCCGCGCTCAGCTTCATCCCGTGGTGCTGGATGGCGCTTCGCGCGCGCAATGTTTGGATGTTGGGCGGTCTCTGGGGAGTCCAAGTACTCGGGACGCATCCCCAATTCCCCTTTCTCAACGCGCTCGCGATGGGACTCTACGCTCTCGGACGGCCCAAAGAACGCCTTCCCGTTCTCGTCAAAAGCGCCGCGCTCGCCGGCGCGCTGGCGGCCGTACAGCTGCTGCCGCTGCTGCGCTTCGCCGGCGAGTCGAGCCGCTCCGCGCTTCCGGAGTTCTTTTTCAACGCGTACTCCCAGCCTCTGCGGGCGCTGGGGACGATCGTCTGCCCGGGCCTTTGGGGAGACCCCCTGCGAGGGACGTTCGCCGGATTGCCCTCGGAGTTTTACGAAGAATACGCGGTTTCCATCGGACTCGCCGGACTCGTTCTCTCGTTGCTCGGACTACGTTCCAGACGCGCCTGGTTCGGCTGGGGACTCGCCGCCGCGGGAGCCCTGCTTGCCGCCGGGCGGAACAATCCGCTCGCGGGCCTGATCGGAGCGCTCCCCCTGCTCGGCTACTCGCGGGTTCCCGCCCGATTTTCCGTATGGATCGTCTGGGGCTTGATCCTCGCCGCCGCCGAAGGTTGGAGAGGACTTAAGAATCCGCGCTGGAAAGTCGGGCTGGCGGCGTTTCTTTTTCTCGATCTCGGATTCTGGGCCGTCCGAACGGTCTCCTTCGAAGACTCGGCTCCCTCGCTGAGTCCGAGCGTCATGATGCGGGAACGCCTCGCGGGAAAGCCGCTGCGCTTCGCCACCGATCCGAAAATCGCCAACCCGAACAAGGCCATGCTCTACCGCGCTTCGAACGTGAACGGCTACGACGCCTTCTTTCTAGGCCGCTTCGTGGAATTCGCCTACCGAGCGGAGGGAAAAGCCGCAGCCGATCCCAGCCGGTCCTACCTGACGCGCGTCGAATCGCCCCAACTCAAAGGACTCGGCGTCGCGCACACCCTCACGTTCGACGGGGACAGGCCGGTGCTTCGCGAGAACCCAGGCGCGCTCCCGATCGCCCGTCTTAAAACCGCAAACGGCTGGACGCCGCTCGACTCCGCCGTCAATCCCCGGCCGGAGCGATGGGAGCTGAGCGGGACCGCGCCCGCCGGCGCGTCTCTCGTGCTCGCGGTACCGCGCTATCCCGGATGGACCGCGACTCTCGACGGGGTTCCCGTCGCGACCCGACTCCACGACGGCCTCACGCAGGCGGTCTCCGTCCCGCCGGGCGCGTTTCACGCGGTCTTCCGCTTCAGCCCGCCGGGTTGGGCGGGCCTCGCCGCGCTGGCGGCGCTTCTGTGGTCGGCGTGGATCGCCTCCGGATGCGCGTTCGCGCTGCGTTCTCTGCGCGCGCAGGCCCTATGACGACGCTGCTCGCCGTCCTGCTGCTGGCCGCCGTCGCCGCGACAGCGTATGCGCTGCGCATCGCTCCCGTCGGTTCGGGCTATAAAGCCAAGGTCGTCTGCAGCGCCGTCTTCGTCTGCGGCCGCGACCCCGAAGAGGTCGCCCGCCTCGACGTCTCCGCCGACAGCTACGCGATACTCCGTCCGTTTCGGGTTTCGGTCGATCACGAGCGCCGGAGCGTGACGGCCTCGCTGTTCGGCGCGGGCGCGAAAACCGCGGTCTTTCGACCGGGCATCGGGACGACTCTCTCCGCCTCCCCTGCGGGACCGGCATCCTTGCCCGAGGAGTGGACGCGTCCTCCCTTATCCTTCGTGGAAAAGAAACCCCGCGATCCGGCGCTTATGTCGCGCGCGCTCGACTCGGCGTTCGCGGAACCCTTCCCGAATAAGCGGCGGCGGACCCGCGCGGTCGTCGTCTTAAAGGACGGCGCCTTGGTCGCGGAACGCTACGCCCCCGGATTCTCCGCCGAACGGCGAATGCCCGGTTGGTCGATGTCGAAAAGCGTCGTCAACGCGCTGATCGGGATTCTCGTGGGCCAAGGCGCGCTCTCCACGCACAAAAAGGCGCTTTTCCCCGAATGGACCGACGGCCGGGCGGACATCACGCTCGATGATCTTCTTCGCATGCGAAGCGGGCTCGTTTTTCAGGAGGTCTACGAGGACCCTCTCAAGGACGTCACCCAGATGCTGTTTAACCGGGAGAACGCCGCGGCCTACGCGGCGGCCAAGCCGCTGGGCGCGCCGATCGGATCCGCGTGGTCGTACTCGAGCGGCACGACGAATCTGATTTGCCGCTTGATCCGGGAAACGATCGGAGAGCCGCTCGAGCGCTCGCTGTCGTTTCCCAAACGCGCGCTGTTTGATCCGCTCGGCCTGCGCGGGGCGTTGTTTGAACCCGACGGGTCCGGGACGCTTGTCGGGTCCTCCTTCGTCTTCGCGACGGCCCGCGAGTGGGCGCGATTTGGACAACTCTACCTCGACGACGGGATCGCCGGGGACGCCCGGCTTTTTGGGCAGGATTGGGTCCGCTATACCACGACCCCGACGCCGCAATCGCCCGACGGACGCTATGGGGCCCACTGGTGGCTGAAGCTTCCCGAGATTTTCGGAGGCAAGACGGCTGCCGCGGCCAAGATTCCGCCGGACGCCTTCTACGCGCTCGGACACGAAGGCCAGACGATTACCGTGATCCCGTCCCGGGGTTTGGTGGCGGTGCGCCTGGGCCTGTCGATCGTTCTCGACGCGTGGGATCAAGCGGCATTCGTCGCGGACCTGCTCGAAGCGATATAATCCCCCATGGTCATTCTCCTGGAACCCGATCGTCCCGATCACGCCGCCATCGTCAAGGCCGTACGCTCCGCCGCCGCCCGCTTCGCCGGCGTGAAGGTCAAGCCTTATGAATTTTCCGGAACGACGCACGCCTTCACCGAGGTGCATCTGGTCGGACGCACCGAAACCGTGCCCGCGGCCGATTTCGAAGCCATCCCCGGCGTTCTGCGCGTCGTGCGGGTTTCGAGCAAATACCGCATCATCGGACGCCATGGGGAAAAGGACAGTCCCGTCGGATTCGACGCGAACGGGGTCCGCTTCGACGATTTTCACCTGACCGTCATCGCCGGTCTTTGCGCGGTCGACACGCGCCGGAACGTCGACGCCATGTTCTCGGCGCTGGCGAAGGAAGGCCTCACCGCGGCGCGCATGGGGGCGTACAAGCCGAGAACGAGTCCCTACGACTTCCAAGGTCTCGGGGCGAAATGCCTGCCGACCGTGTTCGAACTCGCCGGCAAGCGCGGAATTCGCCTCGTCGCGATGGAAGTCACCGACATCCGCCAAATCGACGAAGTCCACGCCGCGCTGAAGAAAGCCGGAGGCCCGACCCAGGTGCTCTTTCAGGTGGGAACGCGCAACGCGCAGAATTTCGAACTTCTCAAAGCCCTCGGCAAACAGAAAGCTCCGGTACTCTTCAAGCGCGGGATGGGAATCACGCTTGAAGAATCTCTCAACGCGTGCGAGTACATCGCCAGCGAGGGCAACCCGAACATCGTCTTCTGTTTGCGCGGGGTCAAATCCCACCTCGGCGATCCGCACCGCAATCTCGTCGATTTCGCGCATGTTCCGGTCGTCCGGCGCCAAACCCGGATGCCCGTCTGCGTCGATCCCTCGCATTCGGTCGGCAGCATGCGGGCCAGTCCCGACGGGATCCCCGATGTGTTTCACGCGACGGCCCAAGGCGTGATTTCCGGAGCCTCGAGCGTGCTGGTGGATTTTCATCCCAATCCGAAAGAAGCCCTCTGCGACGGCCCCCAGGCCCTCACCCTCGACCGCCTCCGGCCCTTTCTCGACTACGTCGGGGCGGTTCGCCGCACTTACGAAGAGCTGGTTCGAATCGTATCGTAGCCGCCTACACCGTCAATTCCCCGATCGCCCGCCATGACAGGAACACGCAGCCGGAGCGCTCGCCGCATTCCTCTCCGCCGTAGACGAGATAGGCCGGGCTCGCCTCGCCTCCGGCGAGCAGGCGCCAGCGCTCAAGTCCGATGAAGAAGTCGTTGTTGAGGGTACGCCCCGATTTGAACTCGACCGGAACGAGCGCGTCTCCTCGCTCGATGAGCGAGTCGACCTCGGCGCCGGCGCGCGAGCGCCAGTAGTACAGGTTCGACGTCTTTCCGGCGTTGAAGCGACTCTTGAGCAGTTCGCCGACGGCCCATGTCTCGAAAAGGGCGCCTCGCTGCGGATGCGCGGCGAGCTGCGCGGGATTCTGGATCCCCATCAGATGAGCGGCGAGGCCGCAGTCGATAAAGTAGAGCTTGGGCGTCTTGACGAGGCGCTTGCCGAAGTTCCGGTGATGCGGCCTGAGGAGATGGATGACGTAGGCGGCCTGCAAAACCGAGAGCCACGCCTTGGCCGTGTTGTGCGTCACGCCGCAGTCGGCGGCGAGCGCGGAGAGGTTGAGCATCTGTCCCGTACGGGCGGCGCACATGCGAAGGAAGGTGTCGAACGCGTCAAGGTCCCGGACATTGAGTATTTGGCGCACGTCCCGCTCGAGGTAGGACGCCGCGTAATTGGCGTGCCAAATCTCGGGCGACAACGCGCGGTCGTAGATGGGGGGATAGGAGCCGGTGAAGAGCAAAGACTCGAGGTCGGCCGGAGCCTTGCCGCCGGCGGCGAGCTCGGAGAAGCTGAACGGCAGCAGGGGAACAAGGGCCGCCCGTCCCGAAAGGCTTTGCGTGACGCGTGAGAGCAGGCCCAACTGCTGGGAGCCGGTCAGGACGAACAGCCCCATGCGGCCGTCTTCGTCGACTCGGGTTTGCAGATAGGAAAAGAGCTCCGGCGCGCGCTGGGCTTCGTCCAAGACGGCGCCGTCTGGGAAGCGATCGAGGAAGCCGACCGGGTCGGCTGCCGCGTAGCGGCGCGTATCCGGATTCTCGAGCGAGACATAAGGCTTCGCGGCGAAGGCGGATTTCGCGAGGGTGGACTTGCCCGATTGCCGGGGTCCGGTCAGGACCAAAATCGGATAACCGCGGGCCAACTCGATCAATGTGTTTGCCGCGATTCTGCTTATCATAGCGATATAATGAATGATTATTTGCTAATTGTCAATTATATTACCAATTAGCCAATTACATTAATGCTTGCTGAAAGCGTCAGACCGTGCGGTGGCCGAGGACCCTGAGCTGCGCGTGTCGCTGGACCCTTTGATCGAGGAGCGCTACCGCAGCGTCTTCGAGGATTACCTGGTCTCGGCGGTCGGAAAAGCCGTCATCGTGGGACGCGGAGGGAATTTTCTGAAGCGCGGCTTCCCGCGCGGCGTGCACGTCAGGCTCGTCGCCCCTCTCGAACTCCGGATTCGCACGGTCGCCGATCAGACGGGCGCATCGGAAGCGGAGACGAAAAAGAAAATCGCGGCGATCGACCGCGACCGCGCCCGGCTCGTGAGGGATTACTTCAATGCGGATATCGACGACCCTCTTCAATACGACGCGGTTTGGAACACCTCAACGGCTCCGATCGATTTCATCGCCGCGGCGCTCGTGGAGATGATCCGTCTGAAGGCGGAGATGGAGGTCGGAGAGTCGGCCTCCGCTTAGGACTCCGCGGCAGCCGCCGGTCCGGCCCTTCCTCCGGTGACGCCGCCGGAGACGGTAAACGTCATCATTTCGGCGCTCGAAACCCCTTCGAGCGCCGAGATTCGTTCCCGAGGAAGCAGCATGACGTGTCCCGAGATGTTGTAGGCATGCGGGACGTAAACGGCCGAGGAGCCCGGCAACCCCAGAAACGAGAGGTCCTTGCGCGTGATAAACCCGACCAACTTCGTTGAGGAGTCCGCTCCGAAGGACACCAGAACCGGTTGATCGAACCGGCGGCGCTTGCCCACGAAGGTCAAGACGAGATCCCGGATGGAATCGTAGATCAGTTTGATCAGGGGGGCCTTGGCCATGAGACCTTCGGCCGCCTCCACCGCGCCGCGGACGAATACGTTCGAAGCGAAACGCCCCGCCAGCACGACAAGAACGAACGCCGAGAGCAACCCGAAGCCGGGAACGGGAGCGATGATCCACTTGTCGAGCGCGCGCAGCAGCAGCAGCAGCACATACGTCGTGACCGCCAACGGCCCCAAGAGAAACAAGCCTTGGACGAAAGACGTCGCCAGCGTTCTCGGAGCCAACTCCGCCTTCACCGCATTCCAATTCCATTGCATCAGAATTCCCCCCGCGGCCGGGACCGATTCCGCTTTGTTTCGGACCGGCGCTTCTTCGTTTCCAGAATCCGTTCGCGAACCCGCCGCGGCTTCGGACGCGAGCGGCGGATCTCCTTTTGGATGGCCTGCTTGCGCTTCTCCCTCGCCTCGTCGCGACGGCGCTCCAACGCCAGAGCGAGCCGCTCCCAAGCGAGTTCGCGGTTGCGGGACTGACTGCGCGTGTCCGAACAGCGCACGACGACCCCAGAGGGCGGATGGCTTAGCACCACGCCGGTCGAAACCTTGTTGACGTTCTGGCCGCCCTTGCCGCCCGAGCGCGCGAAGGATTCCCGCACCGATTCGGGCGCGACGCCCAGCGCCCGCAAGCGGGCGAGAACGGCCTCGCCCGGGGTCATCAGGAACGCGGCTCCAGACGCGAAAGCCACGCGTCGATTCGTTTTTTGTTCATGCCCAGATCCGAATGCCCGTACAGCGCCCGGCTGTAAACGGCAATCGCCGATTTTCCGTCTTCCAGTTCGATAAAACGGACCGTCACGAGATCGGGAAAGCGCCAGAACCAGGAACGGGTCGCGATCGTGTCGCGCGACCGCCTCGAGGAGCGCGGATTCGAGAGCGCGATTTCAAAGAAACGGCGCTCCAGTTCCTCGGCGGGCATTTCGAATACGGGACTCTCGCGATGGGGCTTCTCCGCGCCCCAACCCGCGGGAAGCACGAGGTACTGATTGGGCTTGGGTCCAAGCCGCACGCTTTCCAACGACGCGTCCGGCTCCTTAGGGAGGCTGAAAACGCGATCGAACACCGGGTTCTTCGCGAGAACCAGCGCGGCAGCAGCGGCGGCGGCGAGAGCGGTGACCATCGTACCATCATAGCAGACCTGCCTCGGAGCACACCCAACTGGAAAAATTCGCCGCGAGAGGGTATGCTTTCCGAATGCGCGCCATTTCGCTTCTGCTCATCGCCTTGCTCGCCTTGCTCGCCTTGCCCCGCCCCGCGGAGGCCGCTCGCGGCTTCCGGAGCCTCTTGCATGCCTCTTGCTCCCCGCCGCGTGCGGACGGGGTCATCAATCGATGCGTATCGCCTATTCGCTAAATGTATTGGGGCCCGCCGACTCTCCGATTCGGCCCGGCCAGACCGAATTTGTCCCCCAATATTACCTGCTTGAGAATTTAACCGTCGGGCTCGTACAGGACGACAGCACCTCGCCGTCAGGATACGCGCCCGGTCTAGCGGAGTCTTGGAAACGCCCATCCCCTAGCGTTTGGACGTTCCATTTACGGAAGGGACTGCTCTGGAGCGACGGAACCGAAATCCTGCCCGAACAGATTGCGGAATGCCTTTACAGGATTCGAGAGGGAAATGGGCCGCATATCGGTTCACTGAAACTTCTCAAACGAGTCGAATTCCAGGATAGTACGCTGCGGCTCTCGTTCGGCGCCCCCGTCGGACCCGGGCTTCTTCACGAATTAAGCCTTGCGGACGCAGGCATCGTCCACCCAAAGAACTTCGCCGGGGATTGGAGCGTCGTTTCCGGACCCTATAAGATCCTTTCCTATATGCCTCGCAGAAGTCTCATGCTAGGAAAGAATAAGAAATTCATTGGTTCTGAAGATTTCCCCGAGACAGTTGAGTTGCTCCCGATGTCCGCGGAGAACCTCCTTGGCTTCTTCGATACGATAGACATCGACGTTATCAAAGTTCCCATGAGGGTGCGCGCGACGCACTTCGGACCGATTTTCGAACGAGCACCTCAAACCTATGCTGGCTATCCTACGGAAATACACTTTCTCTCCTTTTCCTCGAACTCCTGGCTGGTCGAAGATCTGCCCGCCCGAACGGCCTTCGCGAAAATCTCCCAGCGGGAGTTGCAGGCCTCCGTTTCAGGCTCCTTCTCGACCGAAGACCAGTTCATTCCCGAAGGCTTTCGCGGGCGACTTCCGTCAAAGGTCGAATTATCGGCGTCTTCGGAGGAAGCGCTTCGCGGAAAGGCGATTAAGATCGTGCTATCCGATTCTTACAAGGGCCTGGAGGCCGCTTTCTCGAAAATAGTCGCGGCGCTCCACGCCTTAGGCTGCAATGCCGAGATCCGGTTCGTGGGTTACTCCGGCTCTAGTACAGCGGACGGAGACGTGCGCATGATATCGTTCATCGGGAATCAACGCGATCCGTCGGGTAGTTGGCGATTTCTGTTCTCTGAGGATGGCGGATTGGCCCCGTTCCGGCAAAGGGCAGCCGCACACCTCAATCTTCTCGCTCTCGCTCAACCTAACCGGGAGACGCGGGAAACTCTCGACTCCCTCCACCGCGCGGCGATCGCCGAAGCGTTCGGCGTACCCATCTTCGTCGATTCCTCCGCGATCCTCGCCAGCGATCGGGTCGACCTGTCACGCATCAACCGATTCGATATGCGGATGCGCTTTTATGAAATGCGATGGCGATAATGCTTGGCGGCCCGATCTGGAAGTGCTCCAAAATGGTTGCGGCAACGTCCGCGACGCCGCTGAACGCTTACACCCGATTCGTTGGGCGTTCCGACGGTTCACTATTCCCTTTTTTCCCTTAACCGTCGTCGAGTGCCGAATGACCGGATTCGGAAGGACGGAATTCGGGTTCGGCGATTCAATTCTCTATAAAAACTCCGTCGTCCAAGCTTTCGCGGAAGCATGGGAGCGCATTTGCGCATTCACGCACCCCGGTTCATTTCGCGCGGAAAACTCCTCTCGAAGGAACAGCAACGGTTGCGCGTCTGGGATATCGCAGTCCGACGCAAGCCGACGCGCCCGCGGAGAACTTCTGGAACGCGCTCTCGTCCTTCAGGCCTGGGAGCAGCGCCGCGGATGGAAGACGATGCGTCCCGCGTGCGCCGAATCCCGATTGCTCAGCTTCTTTCTGCGTGCGAACGGGTGGGAAGCCCGAATCTACGAAATCGCAGACGGGAGCGACGGACGAGCCGTCTGCCTCGTCGCCGAGCATGAGGCTTTGGGAACAGTCTTCGACAGTCATTACGCTGAGAATCCATCCGACGCATGCTCCGCTCAGGCGAAGGTTCTTAAGAGCGTCATGCGAATGGCTGCCGCGGCGGCAGACGGCGCCCCCGCCGCGGACGATCTCCCCGAGGTGGGATCTCCCCACGACCACGTCTTGTTCTATCGGCGCGACGGTTCTCGAAGGGCCTTTGACTTTCTACGAACCCCGGAGGCCGCAACACCGCTGAATTTCGTCGGCTTGCGGAGATTCGGCGCCAGGCAGTCACTTTGTCACTTTCAGGAAATCGTCGCTGCAAAAGTGACAAAGTGACGCCCTGACACTCAGGCCTGACACTCAGGCCTGCAGCCTAACGGTAGCCGGAGGGGTTTTTCGACTGCCAGCGCCAATGGTCGCGGCACATCGCGTCCAGGTCCCGTTCGGCGGTCCACCCGAGCTTTTCCTTCGCCCGGGAAGGGTCCGCCCAGCATTCGGCCGCGTCCCCGGGCCGCCGCGGGGAGAGGGTCCTGGGAATCTCGCGGCCGACGGCCTTCGAGGCGGCGGCCAACACCTCAAGCACCGAACGGCCCTTGCCGGTCCCCAAATTCACGGGCTCGGCTCCTTTAAAGGAATCGATGCGCTCAAGCGCCGCCGAGTGGGCCTTCGCCAGATCGACCACGTGGATGTAATCGCGTATTCCCGTCCCGTCCGGCGTGGGGTAGTCCGTTCCGAAAACCTTGACCGAATCGTGCTTGCCCACCGCCGTCTGCATCACGAACGGCATCAGATTGTTCGGAATCCCGGAAGGATCCTCCCCGATTTCACCCGATTCATGGGCGCCCACCGGATTGAAATAGCGCAGCAGCGCGATGTTCCACCCCGGCTCGGAGGCGGCGAGGTCCCGGCAGATGTCCTCGATGATCAGCTTCGTGCGGCCGTAGGGATTGACCGCGGAAAGCGGAAACGATTCGGTGATCGGGCAGCGCTCGGGGGCCCCGTACACCGTCGCGGAAGAGGAGAAGACGAGTTTGCGGCAGCCGCCCGCCTGCATCGCGCGCAGCAGGTTCGCCGAACCCGAGACGTTGTTGTCGTAGTAGAGCAGCGGCTTCTCCACGGATTCGCCGACGGCCTTCAGCCCCGCGAAATGAACGACCGCGTCGTAGGCCCCGTTCCCGAGAAGCCGCTCCAGCGCGGGGGCGTCCCGCAAATCCCCCTCGACGATTTCCGCCGCCTTTCCGGTGAGCCGCGCGACGCGAGCGAGCGACGCCGGCGAGGAGTTCGCATAATTGTCGAAGGAGACGACATCGTGCCCCGCCGAAAGCAGTTCCAGCGCCGTGTGGCTTCCGATGTAGCCGGCGGCGCCGGTCACGAGGACCTTCACGGCATCCGGCCCGCGCCGGCGGCGCCGCCCAGCAGCACGACAAGGAGGAAAAGTTTTTTCATCAGCGATCATCCCACCGGAGCTTCGCAGCCGCGAGCGATTTCAACTGCACGAGCCATTCTACCTCATCGCGCAGATCGAAGAGCGCCTTGCAGCAGCAGCTCCGAGACAACGACCGGCGGGATGAGAAGGATCAAGGCGACCGCCCGGCAATTGCTAGTATAGGCGCATGACGCACCCCTCCCCCTTCGGGGTCTCGGTTTCCAACGAAGCGGCCAAGCTCCTCGCGAGCGGCAAGGACGCAAATCAGATCGCGAACATTCTGCTTCAGCGCGATCCCGAGGGACGCAATTACGGCATCGGAATCGTGCTCGACGGCCGCGGCAACCCGGCGAAGACCTCGGCGACCTTATTGAAGGCGTCGGCGCGGGAACTGCGCAAAAGCGGCGCGGGGAACTACATGAACTCGGCCAAGCGGTACGCCGAACTGAAGGAAAGCGCCCTTGCCTGGCAGCGCATCCCGAAGAAATACCTCGACCGCTTCGAGCTCGCGGTTCCCTCGGACGCGGGGACGGGCGCGATCCAGACGGCGGTTCAGGCCGCGCTGATCCTCGACAGCGACGTTGAAAGGCTCGCCTTCGAGGAAATGAGCTGGCCCGCGTACAAAACGATCGCGAAAGTCCTCGGCCTGCGCGCGGAGGAATTCGCTCTCGGCGCCGCCTCGGCGAAGGCCCGGACGCTGAGCGTGTATCAGGCCGGCCCCCACAACAGCTCCGGGCGCACCCCCCGCCTCGACGAAACGCGCGCCCGCGCGGCGTGTGCGGCGAAGTCGGGCGGGTGGACCTTGCTCGACCGCGCCTATTCGGGATTCGAATACGCGTCGTCCTTGAAAACCGATTCCTACGACGCGGTGATGCGGCGTTCCTACGAGAACCAGATCCGGCCGTTTATCGACGCGGGCGCTCCGTTTTTTCTCGCGATCAGCCCGACCAAGTCGTTTGCGACCTTCGCGCTGCGGCCGTGCGGGCTGCTGCTCGCCTACTGTCCCGAGGAAAATACGCGCAAATCCGTGGCGGGCGCGTTCACCGCGGCGCTGCGCGCGCGCGGCTCCGCCTTCGAACACCCGGTGACGCGAGCCTTCATCGGCGCGATGATCGAGGAGCGCGAGGGGCTCGAACGGGCGCACGAAAGCGGACTGCGTAGGCTCGCCCAAGCCGAACGCGCGTGGAGAAAGCACGCCCGCAAAACCCCGCTTGCGGACGCCTTCTCAGAGGATTACGCGGGCCTGTTCCGGAATCTGCGCGTGAAGGACGGCGCGGATGCGGCGCTCTACGGGGAACACCTCTACCCCGTTTTTACGCCGGGCCGCTGCCGACTCAACGTCACCGGGCTTCCGGCCGACCCGGAACGGGCGGCCAAGGACGCCGCGCTCTTCGCGGAGGCTTGCTTGTGACGGCGGTTCCCGACGAGCTGCTCCGCGCGTTGGCCGGCGGGGTTCTGATCGGCTTCGCTGGAATTCTTCTTTTGCTCACCGACGGCAAAATCGCCGGCGTCAGCGGGATCATGGGCGACCTTCTGCGCTCCGACGGGCGTTCTAACGATTGGCGCGTCGCGTTTCTTGCCGGCCTCGCTGCCGGAGGCTTCGCCCTCCATCTCGCCGGCGTCGCCGTTTTCATGCCCCTCGAAAACCGTTCGTTCGGCGCTTTGATCGCGGCGGGACTTTTGGTCGGCTTCGGAACCCAGCTCGGCTCGGGCTGCACCAGCGGACACGGCGTCTGCGGACTCGGACGATTTTCTGGACGCTCTTTGGCGGCGACTTTGACCTTCATGGCGACCGGCGCGTTGACCGTTTACCTCGTGGAGCACGCGCTCCGGGGAGGCCTATGAGGGCTCTCGCCGCCTTCGTTTCCGGACTTCTCTTCTCGGGGGGCCTCGTTCTCGGCGGGATGACGATGCCGGAGAACATCGTCGGCTTTCTCGATTTTTTCGGGCATTGGAAACCGGCTCTCGCCGGCGTGATGGGCGGCGCGCTCGGCGTCTACGCGCTGCTCTACCCTTTGGTCCTCAAGCGAAAGGTTCCGCTGTTCGCGCCTTCCTTCGATTTGCCCGGACCCGGGAAGCCCAGCGCGCGGCTGTTGACCGGGGCGGCCCTGTTCGGAGTCGGTTGGGGCTTGTCGGGGGTTTGCCCAGGACCGGCGGTCGCCGCCCTCGTCACCGGCGCTCGGGAAGCCGTCGTGTTCGCCGTCGCTTTGGCGGCGGGAATCAGCCTGTTTCATCTTGCCTTTCGCCCGGGAGACCCGGGCTCGTGCGGCTAGATTTCGATCGTCTCGCCGTTTTCCTTAAACGCAATCCTGTAAAGATCCTTGCGCCGGTCGTTCCAATTCGTCGTCGTCCCGCCATAGCGGTGCCGGCGCAGCAGTTCCAGATCCAAGTCCCGCATGACGACGGTCTCGATGTTCGGCGTGCACTCGGCCGCGATCCCGTCGCGGGAGAACATGATGTCCGAAGGGGTGAAGATCCCGGATTGGGCGTAATGGACGTCGGCGTTCTCGACGGAGGGCAGATTCCCCACGCACCCCGAGGTCACCACGTAGATGTGGTTTTCGATGCAGCGCGCCTGAGCGCAGAGCCGCACGCGCAGATAGCCGTGGCGGTCGTCGGTATTGAACGGACAGAAGATCACCTGGGCGCCCTTCTTCACGGCCGCGCGAACCAATTCGGGGAACTCGATGTCGTAGCAGATCAAAATCGCGACCTTGCCCTTGTCGGTGTCGAACACCTCGACGGAGTTCCCAGGCTCGACGCCCCACCAGCGGCGCTCGGACGGGGTTGTGTGTATTTTGTACTGCTTGCCGATCGTCCCGTCCCGGCGGAACAGATAGGAGATGTTGTAAAGCTTGCGCTTTTCCACGGCGAACTGTGAGCCCCCGACGATGTTGACGTTGTACTTGATCGCGAGCTTCGAGAACATCGTCAAATAGCGCTTGGTGAATTCGGCGAGTTTGCGCGCGGCGTCCCCCGGCCGCTTGGCCGGCGTAAACGAGAGCAATTGCGTAGAGAACAGCTCCGGGAAGACGACGAAGTCGCAGTGGTAGTCGCTGGCGGTATCGACGAAGAACTGAACCTGCCGCTCGAACTCCGAGAAGCCCTTCACGGCGCGCATTTCGTACTGCACGCTGCACACCCGCAGCGCCTGCACCATCTCGATGCGCCGCGACGGGTCCGGAACGTAGTGCGGGTTGTTCCAAACCAAAAAGGTCGCCCAACCCGCGGAGTCCTCGTCGGAGGGCATGTACTCGGGGATGAGGCTGCGCAGGGAGAAGCCGTTGGCCAACTGGGCGGTCAGCTCCTTCTTGTATTTCGCGTAGCCGGGAATACGGCCTCCGACGACGATGCGCATCAGGTTGTGCTTCTCCGCGACCTTCTTGCGCGCCTCGTAGAGACGACGCGCGAGCTTCATCCCGCGAAAATCCGGATGGACCTGAATCTCGATGCCGTAGAGGGTATCCCCGCCCGGCTTGTGATTGCGGATAAAGCCGCTATCGGCGATCGTGCGCCAATCATGCCAATCCGAGTGCATGTCGAAATCCAGGATCAAACTGGCGCTCGACGCCGCGAGACGCTTGTCCACGGTCACGGCAAGCTGACCCTCGGGAAACCGTTCCAGCATGCTGGCAAATTGCTCCTTCGTCCACGGAAGCATCCCGGGGAAGCATGTCCGCTGCAGCGCCACCACCGCCTCGAAATCCGAACTCTTGAGCTTGCGGACCCTTAAGCGTTTTTCAAACTCCGCTAAATCGATGTTCTCCATGCTGCCTCCAGACGCGCCGAAACCGCGTCCCCGGGATGATAACCTAGGTTCGCCGCGGCGCGCAAATTTATACACTCCCGCGATGAGCGGCGAAGATCACGCCCCCGCCCGCACGCGCATCGGTTGGCGGGAATACATCGGCTTGCCGGACCTCGGACTGCCGCAGGTCAAGGCCAAGATCGATACCGGCGCGCGAACCTCGGCGCTTCACGCGGAAGACCTTCGCGTGTTCCGCGGCGTCGCGTCTAAAAAGCCCAAACGCGTCGAATTCACCGTCCCGATTCCGGGGGAGAAGCGCGTACGCCGCGTGCGCTGCAGCGCGGCGATCGTCAACCGCCTAAAGGTGACCGATTCCGGCAACCACTCGGAACTCCGGTATGTGATCCGGACGACGCTGCGGCTTGCGGAAGATTCCTGGCCCGCGGAAATCACGCTGACCGACCGCACGGGCATGCACTTTCCCATGCTGCTGGGCCGCACGGCGATGCGCGGGCGCTTTCTCGTCGATACGGCGCACTCCTTTCTTGTCGGAAAAAATCCGAAGCGCAAATCCCGCCTCCGCTGACCGAGACCTCCATGAAGATTTTGATCCTTTCCTGCAGTCCCAAATGCTACAGCACGCGACGCCTTCGCGAGGCCTCGCTCAAAGCGGGGCATCGGCCGCAAGTGCTCAATACGCTGAAATTCTCCATTTTCGTCGAACGCGCCTCGCCGCAGCTGAAGTACAACAACAGGCCGCTCTCCCGCTACCACGCCGTCATTGCGCGCATCGCGCCCTCGATCACGTTTTTCGGGACTTCCGTCGTGCGCCAACTCGAGCAAATGGGGGTGTTCTGCCTGAACACCTCGCAGGCCATCTCCGTCTCGCGCGACAAGCTCCGCGCCAGCCAGATTCTCAGCCGCCACAATGTCGGCCTTCCCGCCACCGCCTTCGTGCGCAATCCCGAGTCCATTCTTCCGGCGATCGAATCCGTCGGGGGCGCCCCGGTGATCGTGAAACTGCTCGAGGGGACGCAGGGCATCGGCGTCATCCTGGCCGACACCGTCCGGGTGGCGCAGGCGATCGTCGAAACCTTTCAGAGCACCAAACAGAACGTTCTGATCCAAAAATTCGTCAAGGAAAGTTCCGGAAAAGACCTCCGCGCCTTCGTCGTCGGAGATCGGGTGGTCGCGGCGATGCGCCGCAAGGCTTCCGGTGATGATTTCAGGAGCAACGTGCACCGCGGAGGAACGGTCGAAAAGGTGACCTTGGATCCCGAGACCGAGCGCATGGCGGTAACCGCGGCCCAGATTATCGGCCTGCGCGTCGCCGGCGTCGACATGCTCGAAGCCTCCGACGGCCCGCAAATCATGGAAGTCAATTCCTCTCCCGGACTTGAGGGCATCGAGGCGGCGACCGGCAAGGACGTGGCGGGTGAAATCATCGAACACCTCGCCGAGCAAGTGCTCGCCCCCGAGGTCGACCTGCGCAAACGGCTGTCGCTGGGAAGCGGATACAAGGTCGTCGAGATCCCGATCGTTCGAAAATCCCCGCTGGCGGGCCTCAGCGTCCGCAATTCCGGTCTGCGCGCGAAAGAGGTCATGATTTTGAGCATACTCCGGGGAGGTCTGATCCTTCCCAGCCCCGCCGCCGACGAACACATCCTGGTTGGCGACACCTTGGTCTGCTTCGGGAAAGCGAACACCCTCCAGAGCCTCGCTGCGCGCAGCGGCAAGAAGTCCCGCTGAGCCGTCCCGAACCCCGCGGCGTTTCTTTCGTAGAATCCCCGTATGCCCCGTCCGCCCCGCAAACCGCGGCCCCTGGACACCTCTTGGCAGAAATCCAAGAAGTGGTACAGCCGTTCGGTCGGAGAGAAGGGCCATCACTACCACCAGAGCGTCGTCATTCCCGGAGTCGTACGCCTGCTCGCCCTGGAGAAGGATTCGTCCTTGCTCGATCTCGGCTGCGGGCAAGGGGTTCTCGCGCGGGCGATCGGGCCCGCCGTCGCCTACCACGGCGTCGACTCGGCCCCGGCCCTGCTCGACGAAGCCCGGCGGCTGACGCCGGGGGGCTCTCGTCGGTGGACGAAGGCCGACGCGTCCAAACCGCTGCCGTTTGAATCCGCGAACTTTTCGCACGCCGCCGTCGTCCTCGCGCTGCAGAACATGGAAAACGGAAAGGGAGCGATCGAAAACGCGGCGGCGCGGCTTCGCCCGGACGGCCGGCTCGTCGTCGTGTTAAACCACCCCTGCTTTCGCATTCCCCGCCAATCCTCCTGGGGCACCGACGAGAAAAACGGAGGACAGTACCGCCGTCTGGACCGCTACGCGACTCCCATGAAAATCCCGATTCGGATGAATCCGAGTCTCGGGGATAAATCGCCGACGACCTGGACCTTCCATGCCTCCCTTTCCGACCTCTTTTCCTGGCTCTCGGACTCCAGGTTTCTTGTCGAGCGTCTGGAAGAATGGCATTCCGACAAGCACAGCGAGGGCAAGGAAGCCAAACGCGAAAATCGCGCCCGCTCGGAATTTCCGCTGTTTCTCGCGCTGGCCGCGCGCAAGGACTCGCGGTGAAAGTCGTCACGTCCCGCGGCAATTCCTTTTTCAAACAGCTGCTCAAGCTGACCGACAGCGCCTCCCGGCGCCGACTGGAAGGCCTGACTGTGCTCGACGGCTCCCATCTGATCGAAGCCTACCGCGCCGCAATCGGCCTTCCGCGCGGCCTGATCGTGAGCGAATCGGGCCTTGAGAACGGCGAGATAAAATTCCTGCTCCGGCGGATGGGAATCGAAGGGGCGCCGCCGCCGACGGTGTTCGGCGACGCGCTGTTTCGTGAAATCTCCCCCTTGAAAAATCCCAGCGGCGTCATGGCGCTGATCGCCGTCCCGGCGCACGCCGCGATCCGCGTCCACCCGGGCCCGGATTTTCGCGTTCTCCTCGAAGCGATCCAGGATCCGGGCAATATCGGCTCGATCCTGCGCTCCGCCGCCGCCGCCGGCGTGCAGGACGCCTATCTCTCCGCCGGCTGCGCCGACATGTGGTCGCCGAAGGCGCTGCGCACGGCGATGGGCGCGCATTTTCGCCTTCGCATCCACGAACACGCCGACCTGATCCAAGTCGCCCGGGAGTTCGACGGAACGGTGTTCGCGACGACGCTGAGCGCCAAGAAAAGCCTTTACGCGGCGAAACTGACGGGACCGGTCGCCTTCGCGTTCGGCAACGAAGGCGCGGGTCTCTCGCGGGAACTCCTTAAGGCCGTCGACGAACAGATTCTCATTCCGATGCCGGGCAAGATGGAATCGCTCAACGCCGCCGCGGCGGCGGCCGCGTGCTTTTTCGAGCGCGTGCGCCAGCTTCAGGCCTAGCGTTCCCGCCGGTACAAGTAGAACGGCTGTCCGAACGCGGCGGGAATTAAACCTTTGGTAAACGGGGATTCCTGGGACTTGCGAAGGCAGCGCCGGGAAGGTATAATTTCATTAACCTCATGGGTAAACGAAATTTTTCCAATGGAAATTTTCTACTCCTCAGCCAAGCTTGCGAAAGTTTGCAATTCACAGTTATCTCGTCGCAAAAAGCTCGGACCTCGCGAGGGCGATTTACTTGGGAGGAGATTAGATGATCTTGATGCCGCGGACACGCTCGCTGATGTTCGCCCACCGTTCCCTGGACGCTGCCGCGAGCTAAGAGAAAACAGACGGGGTCAACTTGCGATGGATTTGGTTCATCCAAGACGATTGATTTTTTTACCGGCGAACGATCCGGTTCCCCGCAACGATGCCGGCGGCCTCGATTGGAGCAGAGTCACTAAGATTTTGATTGAAGAAATTGGAACGGATTATCATAAATAGCATGGCGACCATAAAATATGAACCGGACTTCGTAAGCCCTCCGGGAGCAACCCTTCAGGATGCCCTGGACGAACGCGGCATGAGCCAAGTTGAGCTTGCCGAGCGCACCGGACACGCACCCAAAGTGATCAATGAGATTGTGAAAGGGAAGGCCGCGATCACGCCCGAAACTGCGATCCAACTGGAACGCGTATTAGGCATCGGCGCTCGATTCTGGAGCAATCGCGAAAGCCGCTATAGAGAGTTCCTGGCGAGGCAGCAGGAAGCATTGAACTTAAAACCTCATCTCGCCTGGGCAAAACAATTTCCAGTTCGGGAAATGAAGAAGTACGAATTTATCGACGCACCGGAAACAGACATTAAACTCGTTGGGCAGATGCTTGATTTTTTCGGTGTTGCCTCACCGCATCAATTTGATGCCGTTTGGAGCGAGAAGCAGCCTGCCTTTCGAAAATCTTCCGTATATTCGGTGGACCGTTTAGCTCTTATCGCCTGGCTTCGACAAGGTGAGCGTGAAGCCCAAGCGGTCGCATGTGAAGATTACGCCCACGAGAAATTCTTTGCTGCTTTACTTGCAGCTCGGACGCTCACGACGAAAAAACCTAATGAATATGGTCCCAAACTCAAAGCTCTTTTTAGCCATGCGGGAGTTGCGATTGTTTTTGTCAGAGAACTTCCTCGAATTCGAACCAGCGGCGCGACTCAATGGATTTCTTCAAAGAAGGCAATGATTCAGCTAAGTCTTAGGTACAAAACCAGCGATCATCTGTGGTTCACTATTTTTCATGAAGCCGCACATATTCTCAAGCATCCAAAACGCAGGATGTTTGTTGAGAAGATTGAATACGCGATTGATCCGGAACTGGAACTGGAAGCAAATCAATTTAGCGCTGATCTCTTAATTCCGCCTGATTCCTGGAGAGCTTTTCTCCAGCAAGACCGATTTTCGGCGCCAAGTGCCGTTAGATTCGCTCAATCGATCAAAATTGACCCCGGCATAGTCATCGGGCGACTTCAACATGAAGGCAGGTTAAGACGAGATCGTCTCAACCATCTGAAGACTCGCCTGGAATGGGTTTGATCGGGAAGGAAGGGCTATGCTGAACAAACCGCTGCAGTAAAATGCCCCCGCGGGGCGGGGGCGTTTCAAAAGGGGTTTGGGCAGTATAGGGATTGAACCTATGACCTTTCCCGTGTGAAGGGAACGCTCTACCGCTGAGCTAACTGCCCGACGCCGATATTATAGCAACCTTCGCAAGGCGCGCGATCTTCGCTACTTGCCTTCGCAGCACTTCTTGAACTTCTTGCCGCTGCCGCAGGGACATGGATCGTTGCGGCCGACCGTCGCGCCCGTATGGACGAACGGCTTGCGTTCTCCCGTCGGGGCGGTCTCGGCAGCGTCCTTTTCCTTCGGTTTCGCGGCCCAGTCCTTCGCCTTCGGTTCTTTCCCTTTCGGGGCGCCCCCGATTTTTCGCGGCAGCTTCGTGTTCGGATCTCGCATATGAATATCCTAATTATTTTAGGCCCTTTTCGTCGATTTGTCCGATCGGCCCAGGTTTGGTAAAATAGGGCTTCCAACGACTGTCCTCGGGGCCCGCGGGTCCCATCGGCGAACGCCGCATTAGACTTCTCGCGCAGTACCATGACCGCA
>PFUL01000147.1:44695-44888 GCA_002790095.1 Elusimicrobia bacterium CG_4_9_14_3_um_filter_62_55
CCGGCCATGTCGGCCTCTCGATCGTCGCCACCGACGTCGGCGGGGGGTTTTCGATCGGCCTCGGGGGTCTCGGCTACGCGATCGGACTCTCGGGGAGCTGGCTGCTGTTCACCGGACTCGTCGGCGCCTGGCTGTCCGCGGTGTTTCTAATACCGCGCGTGAAAGCGGTCGAAGCGACCGAGAAGCTGCTGAC
>PFUL01000101.1 GCA_002790095.1 Elusimicrobia bacterium CG_4_9_14_3_um_filter_62_55
GGGTTTCTCGCATGCGCCGCAACGGTTGGCCAGCAGGAGCACCGCGTCGCCGGCTCGAAGCTCCCGCGCCTCTTTCCATTCGTCCTGCGGCGTGAGGAACCTGTGGTTGGGCGTGCAGGCCACGTCGCCGCGCCAGTCCGACCGGTGGTAGGCGAGGCGGATCATGGGGCCGTCGTACTCGTGGGTGAAGGTCCGCACGACCTTGCGAAACCGCAGGCGGTGGGTCAACACCTTGTCCCCGGCCTGGAGTTGGGATATCTTCTTCCAGCCTTCCGGCGTGAAGACGGGCACGTGAGCGGGGAAGCAGTTTGGATGCACAGGGATGACCGCCCGTGCCTCATCGAGTGTGAACTTCTTGCCGATCTTGGTGCCCGGCAAAGAGTCCGACACCGCGCGGCATCGCCAACGGCACGGTCAACAAAGACATCGTGTTCATCAACTGCATGATGAACCGAGCCGTGGAATGGGGCGAACTGGAGTCGAACCCCCTGGCGGGTTTCAAGAAGCTCAGCCAAAAGGGCAGCATCCGAAAACGCTACATCCACCCCGAAGAGATCAAGATGTTGCTCGAGGCTGCCGCATCGGTCAAGAAGACCTTGCTGCTCCCCGCCATCTTGCTCGCGCTCTATGTGGGGCGGAGGAGAGGCGAAATCCTGGGACTCAAGCGGCAGGACTACGACCGCAAGAACGGATACCTCCATCTCCGCAAAACCAAGAAGGGCGAATCGGACCAGATCCCCGTGCCTCCGGCGGCTCAGCGCGTACTTGATACGCTTTGCGACGCGGGACGGTGCGATTGGCTATTCCCGAATCGTCAACTGAACGGCCCCGTCGCCGACATAGACGCCGCCTTCCAACGAGCGAAACAAATAGCGGGGATCACGGACTTCAGATTTCACGATCTGCGCCACACCGCGATCAGCTACATGATCATGGCTGGCGTGGACTACTTCACCATCGCGCAGCTCGCCGGGCACACCACGCCGACCATGATCGAGCAGCGCTACGGGCATCTCTCGCCTAGGCATAGACAGGCGTCATCGGTGCTCTTCGGAGCCTACATGGACCGTCTGACGGGAGAAGCACCCTCAGCACAGCTACCCATGCCCCAAGAAGCGACCATCGTGGCCCAGGTTGTAGGGTTACTCACCAACCAGAAACCCCTGCGGCCCGACGGGGCTGCGAGCTAAGCGGCTCACCCCTCGGCAGCAGGCTGGCCTGGAAATGATATGATAGGCGCGCGCGCAGAACCTCTCGTATGGGCGGAATACGCGGAGGAAAAGTTTGGTGCAATCGCGCGTTTCGACCGATTTTGCAGTACCAAAAAGTGTTGGAAATTTCGCATTAGGAAGGGTGCGTGAGCGGTTGAAACGGACGCTCTCGAAAAGCGTTAGGCAGGAAACTGCCTCGGGGGTTCGAATCCCCCCCCTTCCGCCATTTGAAAACCCGCCTTCCGGCGGGTTTTTGACTGCCCTTCCTAACTGCCCGCGAGCCGCGCGCGCAGGCGCGTCATGAACGGCTCGCCCGGGTCGCTTTTCTCGGTCCGGTAGCCGGCGTCCTTCTCCCGCCAGAGCGGCCCGTTCTCGAGCGTGCGGTATTCGTGATGGCCGATGACGGTCTCGATCTTCGGGTAGCGTGATTTCAGATCGCGGATCAGCCGCGCGTTGGCCTCCAGTTGCGCTTCGCTCAGGTCGTCGGTGCCGTTCACGCCGCCGACGTTTTTAATGCCGATCGTGTGCCGCGCCATCCAGGTCTCGGGCATCAAGCGGTGGATCGTCCCGTCTCGGTCGATAAGGAAATGGGCCGAAACGTTGAGTCGGCCGCCCTTGGCGACGTCGGGCCGTCCCGCGGGGAGGCGTGGGCGCCCAAAACCCACGGGCCGTCGCCGATGCGGTATTCGATGCGGACGGCCGCGCCGGCCGCGGGTGCCGTCAAAAGCAAGGCGCAGAACAGGGCGCGACGGGTCATGGCGACGGGACAGGCGCCTAGCAGAGGTTCTCGCCCCTCTTTACGAAGGCTTCGAAGCCCGCCTTGTCCTGGCTCGCCTTCGCGATCAGTTCGACGCCCAGCTTGAGCTCTTCGAGCTTGTTGGCGATCGACAGGCGCAGGAAGTGGGAATTCTCCGCGCCGATCTTGCCGAACGACTTGCGGTCCATCACCGCGACGCCGTATTGATAGAGCAGGAACATCTGGAACAAGGTCGACGGGCTGGTCTTCGCGCGAACGGAGTCGGGCAATGCTTTGAAGAGTTCGAACGCGCCCAGGCTTTTGCAGACTCCCTCGATATTCGGGAACACATAGAACGCGCCCTTCGGGTTCTGGCAGCGGACGCCGTCGATCGCGTTGAGCGCCGGGACGATGTAGTCGCGCCGTTCTTGGAACGCGGTGACCATCTTCTTGATCTCGCCGTCGCGTTCCGGGCCGTCGAGCGCGACGCGCGCGGCTTCCTGGTTGTAGGGCGGGATGCAGGAGAAGTAGTTGATGTTGAGGTTCTTGAACACCTGCGCTTCTTCGGCGGTCGGATACAAAGCGAAGCCGACTCGGCCGCCGGTCCACGAATAGGACTTCGAGAAGCCGGAGGCGACGACGGTGCGCTCCGCCATGCCGGGAAGAGAGGCGATCGAAATGTGCTTCGAGCCGTCGAAGAGAATGTCCTCGTAGATCTCGTCGGAATAGATCCGCACGTCCGGAGAGCATTTCTCGGAGATGACCTTGGCGATGCTCTCCAACTGCTCCTGGCACGCGACGCCGCCGGTCGGGTTGGAGGGGAAGTTCAGGATGATGAGCTTCGTCTTCGGCGTGATCAGCTTCGCGAGATCCTCGCCGGTGAACGAAAAGCCCAGTTCTTCCTTCAGGTGCAAGGGCACCGGGACCGCGTCGACGTAGCGGATGAAGGATTCATAGATCGGAAATCCCGGGCTGGGGTAGATCACTTCATCGCCGGGATCGAGGTACGCCTGCTGGCAAAGGCCGATCGAGGGCTTGCCGCCGGGGAAGACGACGAGGCGGTCCGCCGAGGCCTCGACCCCGCGCTTCTTGAGGTGCTTGGTCAGCGACTGGCGCAGCGGAAGAATTCCTTGGGGGTCGCAGTAATGCGTGTTGCCCGCGTCGACCTGGCGCTTGATCTCGTCCTTGATGTACTGCGGGAGGTCGAAATCGGGTTCGCCGAGATTGAATTTGACCACCTTCTTGCCGGAGCCTTCCACCTTGGCGATGTGGGGGCCGATCTTGAAGGCGTTCTCGGTGTCTATTTTGAACGTTCGTTTGGAAAATAAGGCCATAAAACCCTCCGAAAGCGATGCAATTCGATTACTTTACCAATTCCCGGCAACAGCTTTACCAATACCCCGGCAACAGCTAGAATCCTTCGGTAAGGAGGCTTCTCGATGAGCGTCAAACAAACCGCCGGCATCCGCCCGGCCCGACGAACCGCCGACATCACCTACGCCGTACGCGACATCGTCGGTTTGGCCAAGGAGGTCGCGGCGACCGGCAAGGAGATGCTCTATCTCAACATCGGGGACCCGAATCAGTTCGACTTCGCGACGCCGCCGCATCTGATCGAAGCGGTGGAGCAGGCCATTCGGGGCAATAAAAACGGCTACTCCCCGTCCTCGGGAATTCCCGCCGCGGTGAAGGCGATCGAAGGCATGGCCGCGCGCAACGGGATCAAGAACATCCGGGATGTTTTCGTCACCACCGGCGGCAGCGAGGCCATCGAGATCTGTTTGACCGCCTTGGTCGAGCCGGGTGAGAACGTGCTCGTTCCGTATCCGGGCTATCCGCTCTACGAGGCCGTCTTGTCCAAACTGGAGGCGCAGTCCAACCCTTATTTTCTCGACGAGGAAAACGCCTGGCAGCCCGATTTGGAGGACATGCGCGCAAAGATCGACGCCAAGACCCGCGCGATCGTGCTGATCAACCCGAACAACCCGACCGGGTCGGTGTGTTCCGAGGAGACGCTGCGCGGGGTGCTCCAGCTCGCGCGCGAGCGCGATCTCGTCGTGTTCGCCGATGAGATTTACGACAAGATGCTGCTCTCGGAGGGCCGCCACATTTCGATCGCGTCGCTGGATCCCGACGCCGCGGTGATCACCTTCAACGGTCTCGCCAAAGGGTTTTTGGCTCCCGGCTGGCGCATCGGTTGGGGCGTGGTGAGCGGCGGCGCGGGGCCGCTTAAGGACTATATCGAGGCGATCAATAAGATCCTGCGCGCGCGCCTGTGCGCGAGCCATCCGATGCAGTACGCGGTTTCCGCGGCGTTGGAGGGGGATCAGTCCTTTATGGCGGGCGTGCGGGAGAAGCTGCGCCGTCGCCGGGACATTACCTTCGCGATGCTCAACGAAGGTCCGATTTCCTGCGTGAAGCCCGAGGGCGCGTTCTACGGGTTTGCGAAGCTGGAGATCCCGGGCTCCGACGAGGATTTCGTGAAGGCTTTGGTCCGGGAGACGGGAGTCGTTCCCGTGCACGGCAGCGGGTTCGGGCAGCGGCCGGGGACGAAGCACATGCGAGTCGTGTTCCTGCCGCCGGAAGAGATCTTAAAGAAGGCCTACGAGCGGATGCTCGAGTTCGCGTCGTCCTACCGCGCCTAATCAGCGCAAATGGTCGCGCACGATCCGGACCAGGCCTTCGGTGGCCTTCTCCGGAATTTCCTCGCCTTCCCAATTGATCGAGAAATGCGCGTTGCGCTGCGTGGGCTTCACGAAATTCTCGTACATCGGAAGCACCGTGGTGATGATTTGGCGCTTGGCGCCGGCCGTGTCGCGTCCGCGGTCCGAGATGTCCCGCGCCATGCGGCGCAGGACCGCCGTCGCGATTCCGGTCGAGACGAACACCTTGTAGTCGTAGAGAGCCAGTAATTCTTCCGGATACAGCGCGTACAGTCCTTCGACGACGATCAGCCGGAGCGGTTCAAACGCCGTCGTTTCAGGGGTCCGCGTGTGAGTCTTGAAATCATAGACGGGCTGGCGGATGCTGTTTCCTTCCATTAACTCCCGGAGATGGGAGATCGCGAGTTCCAGGTCGAGCGCGTCCGGATGATCGAAGTTGTAGGCGGCGCGCTCTGCGAGCGGAAGATGCGAGAGGGGGCGGTAGTAGTGATCGAGGGAGAAAATCGCGCCCTCGATGCCGGCGCGCGCACCCGTGTCGACGACCTTGTTGGCGAAGGTCGTCTTTCCCGATCCGGAGCCTCCCGCGATGCCGATCAGAAAGGGGCGTGCCATGGGGTCGTCTAAAAGCGCAGTCGGGCGCTCAAATTGACGTTCGTGCTCTGGTAATGCGAGCGAAAATCTCCGGCGTAATCGAGCGTGATCGAGAGGGAACGCCCCCAGCGGGATTCGAAGCCCGCGCCGACGAGCGTGCCGTCGCGGGCGAAGTCGCCGCCGGCGATCGCAAACGAGCCGCCGGTGCCGTTGGCGAAGTTCGCCTGGATCGAGCGGCTTCGGCTGCGCAGTTCGTGCCGCCACCCAAGGGAAACGTACGGCGTGAAGGAGGAGTTTTCGTTCTGGATGCGGTGGGAGAGTTTGCTTCCCAGGCTCGACTGCATCGACTGGATCGTTTGCGCGTCGACGCTGAGGTTCAGCGATCCCGCACCGGTTTCCGAGAACGAGCCGATGCGCGATCGGTTGTAGCTGAGCGCGGCGAACGGGGACCAGGTGCCGCGACGGGCGGTCCTGTAGTCGTAGCTCGCGCTCGCCTGGGTGTTGAGGTCCAAGCCGCTCGGGTTTCCGGTCGCGGTGCGCTCGAGACCTCCGAACGCGACGACTCGGCGAGCGGTGATAAACGACGACGCTCCTCCCAGGTAGAAGCCGGTGTGCAGCGGTCCCTTGTCGCGTGAGCCGTAGACTCCGAAGCGTAGGCTCGAGGAATCCACCGTGCCGGCCGACGGGGCGTAAAGGGACGCGTGGCCCTTTTGGAACCCGAGCGACGCACCGAGCGTGTACTCGTCGTCCAAGCGGTAATCGGCGCCGGCGCTCAGGCCCGCGGAGCGGAACGCGTAGCCGGGAGAGGTTCCCGAGGGGCTGTTCGTCTCGGCGAGCTGCCCGCCGCCGGCGAGCATTGACGCGAAAAATCCCCACGGCGAGCCGGAGCTCCCGAAATCCTCATCGAGCGCTCCCATCGTGCCGCCCTGCGCCGCGAGCAAGGTTCCGGGAAACGGCGACGGTCCGTTGACCGTGTGGTAGGAGGGCCGCTCGGCCGCCCGGCGCGCGAGAAAGGTCATGCGGCGGCCGATCGCCGCGCTTTGGATGCCGGCGCCCGCCATCGCGACGCCGCCGATCGAGGAAAGCGACGCGGGGCCGATGCGGTCCAGCGCGCGGCGCAAGGCCGGGGCGTCGAGCGTGTAGAGTTCTCCGAGCACGGTCGCGGCGTCCCCGGAGGGCGCCGTGCGCAGGGGTTCCAGCGCCCGGCCGATCGCGTCTTGATTGCCGCTTTCGCCCACGTCGGCGAAGGGGACCAAGGCGGCGGTCAAAGTGAGGTTCGCCGCGTTGCAAACGGGCGTGAAGGACAGCGCCGCCGGAGAGAGGACGGTCGCGGCGCTGTAGCAGCCCGTGTTCGACCCGTAGGCGATCGGCGTGAAGACCTGTCCGGCGGTGACGGCTTGCGGTGCGATCTCGACTTCGAGAGTGCCGCCGGTGAAATTCGCGTTGTTCGTGACGGTGAGGCTGGTTCCGGACAGCTTCATCTTCACGGTGCCCGACGCGACGAGGATGCTAACCGTTTGGGTGTACCCGCCGAGGTCGAAGGTCGCTCCGTTTTGGACGGTCATCGCTCCGGCCGCGGCGAGAGCGCCGTTCGCCCCGAGCGCCAGAGTCCCCTGCCGCACCGTGGTTCCGCCGGTGTAGGTGTTAGCCCCGGAGAGCGTCAGCGTCCCTTCGCCGGTTTTCGTCAGCGCGGTCCCGCTGAGGATGCCGGAGAACGTCGAATCGAGTCCGGCGGTGTCTATGGCGGCGACGGTACCGGCGAGCGTGAGGTTTTTCGTCGAGAGCATCGCGAGCGTCGTCTGCAAGGTCGCGTCGTTGAGAGTGACGGTTCCCGCGCCGAGCGCCGCGTCGGCGTTGAAGGCGACGGTGCCGCCGTTGATGTTGAAGCCGCCGGAAAACGTGTTCGCGCCGGTGAGCGTCAAAGTGCCCGTCGAGATCTTCGTCAGCGCGCCCGGGCCGCTGATCACGCCCGAAAACAAGGAGTCGTAGCCCGCGGAGTCGATCGTGCCTCCGCCCGCGTTGACGACGAGGCTGCGCGCGGAGGTGACGGCCGCGAGCGTCTTCAGCGTGCCGCCGTTGAAGGTCAAGGCGCCCGAGCCGAGCGCCGCGTCGCCGTTGATGCTGAGGGTCCCGGCGTCGATGCTGGTTCCTCCCGCGTAGGCGTTGGTGAAGGTCAAAAACAATTCGCCGGCGCCGTTCTTGGAGATCGAACCCGCACCGTTGACGGCGGCGGAGATGGTCCATAGCTGTCCGGCGTTGCCGTTGGTGAAGGTCGTCGCGCTGGCGATGCTGATCGCTCCGGGATTCGCGTTGATCGTCACGGGGGCGGTCGCGGCGGTGACGTCGAGCGTCGTGCCGGAACTGATTTCAGGGAGATCCGAGAGCAGCGGGATCGGAAAGCCGCCCGTCGCCGCCCAACTGATCGTGTCCGAGCCGGCGGCGGCGTTGGCGTCGGTGATCGCTTGGCGAAGGGTGTTCGCCCCGCTGTCCACCGAGTCGCTGACGGTGAAGGTCGCCGCGTCGGCCGAGAGGAGAAGGCCGCCGCCCAGCAATAGAAGCGCCGTCAGCGCCGCGGTAATCTTCATCAAGCTTCCGAGTCCCCGCCCGCTTCCGGCGTCGGAGCCTCGATGGGCGCGCTCGCGGCCGGGCCGCGTCCGCGTCCCCGGGAGCGTCCGCGGCCGCCTCGGCGGCTGCGCTTCTTGCCGGGACGAGGGCTCGCCTCGGTGGAGGCGCCGGCGGCCTCGGCGCCGCTGGGTTCCTTAAAGAACGCCCGGAGTTGGTCGCGAAGTTTATGGTTGTCGGCGCCGATTTCGTCGAAATACCGCTTCACCTGTTCTCGGCCCTCCAGAACGATCGAGGGCTCTCCGACCGGGCCGACCTCATCGTCGGGCTTGATCTCCAAGGACAGTCCGGCGAAAAGCTTTTTGACCGACAGCACCATGCGCTCCGAAAGCCCTACCAGTTCCAGCGCCGGGTCGCGGCGGAACAGTCCCGCTCCATCCATGACGCCGCGCAAGAACGCGATTTTCCAGGCGGGATTCGACCACGCCCAACGCGGCGCTCCGGGAGCGGGCCGGCCTTCCTTGAGTTCGAGACGGTCGATGAATTCCTCGAGTCCCGCGACCGGAAGCGAGACTTCCTGCGTCGAGCGGTCTTCGGAAGAGGTCCTCACGGTCTCCGCTCCGAAAAGGTCCAGGCAGAGACGGGACCAAACGATCGCGAAGTTCTGTCCGATGCGGCGGTCGGCGCGGAAGATAATCGAGTCGCCTTCGCGGCGGGCGGCGGCGAGCGTTACTCCGGCCCAGTAGGCCGCCTTGTCGGAGAGTTTCGGGGGGTGGGGTTCTCGGGGAACGGCGGGGCGCCGGTCCGATTTTTGCGGCGCCGCCTTCGCCTCGGGGCGGGCGGTTTCCTGCGTGCGCCGGGACCTCTCCTCGCGCGGGGGTTTCTTCTCTTGAGTCGGGCGCTCTTCGCGCGGCGGGGGGGCGGGCCGGGGCGGCTTGGAGACTCGGATTTCCGCGACGGCCTGGAACTCGCGCCGGAGTTCCGATACCGGGGGCATTTCCACGCCGAATTCGGTGGAAAGTCTCTGCATCGCGTGATACGGGACGTTGGCCTTCCCGCTCAGCCAGTCGGAGACGACGGACTTGTTGGTTCCGCCGACCTCCGCGATTTTCTCGACGCGTCCGCCGGCTTTCTTTTTGATCTTTGCGAAAAACTCGTTGCGTTCGTCCGCGCTCAGCACGGCGCAGGTTACGGGCAGAAGTTCTTCGCGACTGCGCAAAATTCCCATCGTCTCTCCGCGGTCCGCTTAAAGGGCGGGCCTTCGTTTAATATCCGACGCGGTTTCGGATGAGGTTCGAATGCGCGGGTGCGTCCGCGCGGTGGGAGCCGTGATCGTGTTTATCCTCGTAGCCGAGGTAGTCGACGAGACCTTTTGCGTCATTTTTCTCGCCGACGTACCGCCGGACGTCCATCATGTGGCCGGCGACCCCTTTGTAGAAGGGGTCCGCGCCGACTTTTTTGTTGAGGATCCAATTCACGGTGGCGGTGTAGTAGCCCCTCGGGTCCCATGCTTGAAGGAACATGTTTTGGATTTCGAAGGAAAACATCTCGCCTTTCTTGACGTCCTTGCTGTTGAGGTCGCCCTGATCAAGCATGTAGCGATGCGCCGCTTCGTGCATCGCGGTCGCGAGGCTGCCGATGGGAGCCGATAGCATGTTCACCGCGCCCTTGAGGCGCTGATTAAAAACGATGCCCAGAGACTCCTTGTGCGGCTTTTCGCGATACTTGAAGACGCCGAGCTGATTTTCTCCGAGGCCGGCGCCGTCGTCGTAGGTGACGGCGCCGGCCTCGGTCATTTCCTCGAGTTTTCCGAGGACTTCCCAGAGGATGCTCGGGTCTTCATGCGATACCTTGCTTCCGGGTTCCGGCGGAGCGATGTTCGCCTTCCGCAGGATGCGCCGGATTTGATCGGGTTGATTCTCCAGCGAGTTGTCGAAGCTCGCTTCTGAGTCGAACCATTCCGTCTTTGTCCGATAGGGCGCCACGACGGCCCTCTCGCCGGACTGAGTGCCGGCGAACAGGTTGAGGGCGTTCCTATGGACGTGTCCGTCCGAAACGTCGAGATTCGCCGCCGCGTCCTTTAGTTCCAGCGCGGCCGTTTCGAGTTCGACGGCCGGAGCGAACTCAACGGGGACCGATCCGGTCTCCGACGCTTTAAAGCCGTTGGCGGCGTGAAGCGCGGGGGCCGCGATCCACACGATCGCGAGCAGGATTGGAAGGACGGCGGGGAGGCGAAATCCCGTCATAGACCCATAGTATATCAAACCCTCACCCTATAGCAGAACCGAAGGGGAAGCCCGACTTTGGGACGAAGGTCCCAGGTTGTTGTTTTACGATACGGGGTAGTCAAGTTCTTTGTACAGATCCTGAAGCGGAATCGACGAGACGGATTTCCTGCCTCGAACCGTCGCGATTCCCTGCACAAGCGCCTGACACGAATTGACGTTCGTGAGGATCGGAACTCCCAATTCCAAGGAGGTCCGCCGGATGGCAAAACCGTCCGATTTGGCCCGTTTGCCGGAGGGGGTGTTGATGACGAGACTCAAGGTGCGCTGTTTGATGAGGTCGACGACATCGGGCTTGCCTTCCTCCAGTTTGTACACGCGTTCGGCTTCGATCGCGTGCCGGGCAAGAAAGGCCTGCGTGCTTCGTGTCGCCACCAAGGAAAATCCGAGCTGACGCAGCTGCGCCGCGATCGGGAGAATCGCCGCCTTGTCCTCGTCGCGGACGCTGATGAAAACGATGCCGGAGGTCGGCAAGGACATCCCCGTCGCCGCCTGCGCCTTCGCGAAGGAACTCGGGAAATCCCGCGCGATGCCCATCACCTCTCCGGTGGATTTCATCTCCGGCCCGAGCATCGGATCGATGCCGGGGAACTTGAGAAAGGGAAGAACGACTTCCTTGGTCGCGGCGTAGGGAAGATCCGGGTATCCGCGTTCAAGCAGGGATTTGTGCAGAAGCTTTTTCAACGGAGTCCCGGCGATCGCTTTAGCCGCGATTTTCGCGAACGGCAGTCCCGTCGCCTTGCTGATGAAGGGAACGGTTCGCGAGGCGCGGGGGTTGGCTTCGAGCAGATAGACGACGTTGTCCTTGACGGCGTACTGCATGTTGATCATGCCGACGACGTCCAGCGCGCGCGCGATGCGCCGCGTGTAATCGACGATCCGCGTCTTGACTCCCGGGGTCATCGACCGGGCGGGAAGCGTGCAGGCGGAATCTCCCGAATGAATCCCGGCCTCCTCGATGTGCTCCATGACCCCGCCGATGAAGACGTCCTTTCCGTCGGAGACGGCGTCCACGTCGATTTCAGCGGCGTCGGACAGGAAGCGGTCGATGAGCAGTTCAGGATGATGGGCCGCCGCGGCGAGGGCTTTGGCGCCGTAGTCCCGCAGGCCCGCGTCGTCGTAGACGACTTCCATCGCGCGCCCGCCGAGAACGTAGCTCGGGCGCACCATGACCGGGTAGCCGATCCGGTGGGCGATCTTTTTTGCTTCGGCGAGATTTTTCGCGATGCCGTATTCGGGCGCCGGAATGCCGAGCTTCTTAAGCAGGGCGCCGCAGCGCCGCCGGTCTTCGGCGACGTCGGTCGACTTGGGCGAGGTTCCGAGGATCTTGACGCCCGCGGCGGCGAGCTTTTTGGTGAGATTGAGCGGCGTTTGTCCTCCGAACTGAACGATGACGCCTTCCGGTTTTTCGAGATCCAGGACTTCCATCACGTCCTCGAAGGTGAGCGGTTCGAAGTAGAGCCGATCCGAGATGTCGTAGTCCGTCGAAACGGTTTCCGGATTGCAGTTGATCATCACCGTTTCATAGCCGAGTTCGCGCAGGGCGAGCACGGCGTGCACGCAGGCGTAATCGAATTCAATCCCTTGGCCGATGCGGTTGGGTCCCGAGCCGAGGATCGCGATCTTCTTTTTTTTCTTGGACGGGACCGATTCGGTCTCTTCGTCGTAGGTAGAGTAGAAATACGGCGTCGTCGCGTCGAATTCGGCGGCGCACGTGTCCACACGCTTGAACGAGGGCGTCACGCCGAGGCGCTTGCGCAGCGCACGAACGGCCTGTTCCGTCTTTTTGGTCGCGCGGGCGATTTGCGTGTCCGAGAATCCGAGGCTCTTCGCCTCGCGTAGGCGCTTCGCGTCCAGTTTCCCATGTGCGAGTTCGGCCTCCGCGTCCATGATGTCCTTCAGTTGGTCGAGGAACCATGGGTCGATGCCGGTGATGTTGGCGATCTCCCGCGGAGCGAGGCCGCGGCGCAGAGCTTCGCGGACGTAGAACAAGCGGTCCGAATACGGGAGCGCGAGGTTCCGCAGCAGCTTCTCTTCGGTGAGCGACTCGACGCGCTTTCGGCCGTTCGGGGAAAGGTCCTCGAACCCGGCGCGGCCAGTCTCGAGTCCGCGAAGCGCCTTCTGGAAGGACTCCTTGAAGGTCCGGCCCATCGCCATGACCTCGCCGACCGACTTCATCGCCGTGTCCAGCGGGAATTCGCGCCCGAATTTCTCAAACGCGAATCGGGGAATTTTAGTGACCACGTAATCGATCGTCGGTTCGAACGCGGCCGGCGTCTTCTTCGTGATGTCGTTGGGAATTTCGTCGAGCGTGTAGCCGACGGCGAGCTTCGCCGCGAATTTCGCGATGGGGAAGCCGGTGGCTTTCGAGGCGAGCGCCGAGGAGCGCGAGACCCGCGGGTTGATTTCGATGACGACGCGGCGTCCCGTCTTGGGGTCCACCGCGAACTGGACGTTGCACCCTCCGGTTTCGACGCCGATCGCGCAGATCGCGCTTTTCGCGTCGTCACGCATGGCTTGGTACTGGCGGTCGGTCAGCGTCTGGGCCGGCGCCACAGTGATGGAGTCCCCGGTGTGAACGCCCATCGGATCCAGGTTTTCGATGGAGCAGATCACGACGAAATTATCCTTCGCGTCGCGCATGACTTCGAGTTCGTACTCTTTCCAGCCGATGACCGACTCTTCGAGCAAAACCTTTTTAACGGGGCTCGCGTCGAGCGCGGAGTGCACGCGTTCGCGAAGTTCGTCGAGGTTGTAGGTGATGCCGCCGCCGGTTCCTCCCAGCGTGAACGACGGGCGGACGATGATCGGGAAGCCGAGTTCGCGGGCGGCCGTGTGAATCTCTCCCGCGTCGGTCAGGATCAGACTCTTGGGGATGTCGAGGCCCGTCTTCTGCATGACCGTCTTAAAGCGCTGCCGGTCTTCGGCCTTTTGGATGGCCTCGAGCGGGGCGCCGATAAGTTCCACGCCGTGCCGCTTTAAAACGCCTCGTTCCGAAAGCGCGACCGCGAGGTTGAGCGCGGTTTGTCCGCCGAGGGTCGGCAGCAGCGCGTCCGGCTTTTCATCCTGAATGATCCGTTCGAGGGCCTCCGGCGTCAGCGGTTCGATGTAGGTGCGGTCGGAGAGATCCGGATCGGTCATGATCGTCGCCGGATTCGAATTGACCAGGATGAGGCGGTATCCGTCTTCACGCAGCGCTTTGAGTCCCTGCGTCCCGGAGTAGTCGAATTCGCAGGCTTGACCGATGACGATCGGTCCCGAGCCCAAAATCAAAATCGATTTGATGTCGGTTCGTTTTGGCATCAGAGTCCGCCCCGCAGTCCGGCCTTGCTCGCGGCGCCTTGCGGGGGCATGCCGCTCATCCGGTCGAGCATGAGTTTCCCGAAGCGCTCGAACAGATAGCGCGAGTCGTGGGGTCCGGCCGACGATTCGGGATGGTACTGAACCGAGAACACCGGCAGATTCGCGTGGGCCATCCCCTCCGAGGTCCCGTCGTTGAGATTCACGTGAGTGGTTTTCACGTCGGCGGGGAGCGAATCCAGATCGACGCAGAAGCCGTGGTTCTGACTCGTGATCTCGACCTTGCCCGTGGCGAGATCCTTGACCGGATGGTTGGAACCGTGATGCCCGAACTTGAGCTTGAAGGTTTTCCCCCCGAGGGCGAGCCCGAGCAGTTGATGCCCGAGACAGATGCCGAAGATCGGGATCTTCGTTTCAAGCAGCCCGCGGATCGCGGGCAGCGCGCCTTGCACCGCCTCCGGGTCGCCGGGACCGTTGGAGAGGAGGATGCCGTCCGGCTTCATCGCGAGGATGCGTTCCGCGGGAGTTCCGGACGGGGCGACGCTCACGAGGCATCCCATCGAGCGCAGGCATCGAAGAATTCCGTACTTCACGCCGAAATCAAGGACCACGACTTTAGGGCGCGCCGGGAAGCGAAGGGTAAACGGGGGATTTCCCGAGAGCAGTCCGTCTTCCCATTCGTAGGCGCGGTCGCAGGTGACGCGCGAGGCCCAGTCGGCCCCCACCATCGAGGGAGACTGCTTGACGCGTTTGACCAGGGCCCGGCCGTCGGTCTCTTTCGTCGAGACCGCGCAGCGCAGCGCGCCCTTTGTGCGGACGATCCGGGTAAGCCGGCGCGTGTCGACGCCCTCGATGCCGACCACGCCGTGGCGCGTGAGGAAGCGGCCGACGGATTCGACGGATTCCCAATTCGAAGGATAGCGGCAGAGTTCGCGGACGATGAAGGCGTGCAAAAACGGACGGCGGCTTTCGTCGTCACCGAGCGTCATTCCGTAGTTTCCGATCAGGGGGTAGGTCATGACGACGGCTTGCCCCGCGTAGGACGGGTCGGTCAGCACTTCCTGGTAGCCGGTCAGCGAAGTATTGAAAACCAATTCCCCGAAGGATTCGCCGCGAGCGCCGCAGGCCTTCCCTTCGAACACGGTGCCGTCTTCGAGCGCGAGCAGCGCGGGCCCCGAGGGCTCGGCGTCGTGGTCGTGGCGCGGCGCGGCGCGCCCGTCGTCAGGACTGCAGCGGAAAGGTTCCATGGGATCTCCGGGGGGCTGGTTGAAAACGGTCGGGCGTAAAAAAAGAGACCCGGGGGCAAATCTCCGTTCGGGTCTCCTGTCGAGCGCGGCGCATCGAACTTACTTATTCTAGAATTTTGTCATCGGGCCTGGGAAGTGGTAATATTCCGGCGGTTCTTTAAAAGACGTTCAACCCTCCCTTCAGAGGAATCCGGTGAAATTCCGGAGCTGCCGCGCAACGGTGAAGTCCCCGCCAAGGGGAATAAGCCCGGTCGACTGATGGGAGGAAATTCCTTCGCGGGAAGGGGAAGAGGCGTCACGCCTCTTTGTCGTTTCGATCAGCCTGTCCGCCCGCGGACGGGCTTTTTGTTTTCCCGGGAAGTCCCAGGAGACTGAAGATGAAAAGCAGGAATGGAGTCATTGCCGTGATCGCGTCGCTGGCGTTGTCGGTCGGCGTTCGCGCGGAAGTGCCGTCGTTGGTCGGGCCGGTCTTGAAGTGGGAGCGGCCGGTGTTGGGCGCCCAGCGTTTGCCCGATGCGCGGCTTGATGAATCGCGCGTACCGGGTCAAGTCCGCATCTTCACTCGCGAGGAGATCGAAGCGTCGGGAGTGCGAACCATCCAGGAGCTATTAAGGAACGAGGCCGGCGTGAATGTCTTTGATACGATCGGAAACAGTTTCCAGCAGACGGTCGATGTCCGGGGCTTCAATGCGACCCCCGTGCCGCTCACGCAGGTGATCGTCGACGGCGTGCGGGTCAACGAAAACAGCTTCGGCCAGGTCAACTTCCATCTGATCCCGCTCGAGGACATCGAACAGTTGGAGGTGCATTACGGCCCGAACACGAAGTTCGGGCGCGGTGCGCTCGCGGGCGTGATCCATGTGACGACGCGGCGCGGGACGGCCGAGCGGGTCTCGGCCGACGCCGGCCTCTCCTACGGTTCCTACAACCGCAAGAAAGGGGATATCGCCGTGCGCGGTGTTCTTTCCGGCTTCGACTATTCGATCATCGGGGTTAAGGAGTTGGACGACGGCTACCGCGACAACGCTCGCGTCCAGGTCTCGAACCTCAAGGCGAAGCTAGGGTACAAGGCCGGCGAGTCGCAGGACGCATGGCTCAGCTACCAGCGCACCGACGACCGGATTCAGCAGCCCGGATCGATCACGGAAGCCGAGTTCAACGGCGACCCGCAGCAGTTCGTCTCCAATGTAAACAACATCTCCCACATGGATTTTGTCGGTGTGGGACACAGGATCGCGCTTCCCTACGATTTGAGTGCGTCTTGGAACGGCTTCATGCGCGAGCGCAAAGAGGTGACTCCGCTGAACCGGGGGCGCACCTCCGTGTCTCAGTCTCAAGCGGAGATGAAATCGCGAGGCTTGGTCGGACAGGTGACGCATGACGCGCTGTGGGGCGCGCGCCGCGTTGTGACTTCGGTGGGCGTTGAAACGCGCTTCGACGAGTCGGACGCGGCTGCCAAGGGCGCGTTCGGGGCGTCTCCGTTTCACAACAGCAACGTTTCCCGGGATCGCTCCTTCGCGCTGTACGGCGAGACGGTGTTCGACTTGTTGCCGGAGAAGTTGGTTCTTACGACGGGTCTTCGCTACGATGAGGCGCGCATCGATTATGAGGAAAGCTCGAACTCAAACTGGGCCTTCGGAACCAAGAACGCCAGCGGAGAGCAGGCCTTTCACCGAACGAACCCGCGCGTCGGCCTGAACTTCACGCCGTCGGACCGTTTCCGTTCGTGGATTTCCTATGGGGAGGCGTTCCGCATTCCGACCTTTTCGGAGATCACGGGACTCGGACCGGTCGCGCAGAATCCGCTGCTGCCGGTGCGCTCCAAAAGCGTTGAGATCGGGGCCAAGGCGAATCTCACCGACGCGATCTCTATCGGTGCGGCGGGTTTTCGCACCGAGGTGCGTGACGAGATCTACTTCGATCCGACCCAAGGCGCATTCGGAGAAAACCGGAACATCGATCGTACGCGCCGGATCGGCGTCGATTGGACTCTTGAGGCCAAGAAGGGCCGCTGGGAAGGACGCTTCAACCACGCATGGACGCAGGCGACCTTCGAGTCTGCCTTCTCGCTCTCCCGGTCGGGCGGCGGCAACCAGTCCGTTCAGGACGGAGATCGCATGCCGATGGTTCCCGAGCACAAGGCCGTGCTCGGGGCCGTCTATAAACCGGGGAAGGGACTTCGCTTGTCCGCCGACGAGGTCTGCGTCGGGGATCAGTTCTCGGTCGGCGATGAGGCGAATGTGGATACGCCGCAGCGCGCGTACTGCGAGACGAATCTCGGCGTGCGCTACGCGAAAGGATCGTGGAGCGCGTTCGCCAACGGATTCAATGTGCTCGATCACAGGCACGGGGTACGGAGCATCTACTCGACCGTCGGCGGCGCGCGGACGCGATTTCTCACGCCGGCCTCCGGCGCCAATGTCCAGGTCGGCGTTTCGTATCGGTTCACCAGCGGTCCTGAGGCCGTAGCCCGGAAGCTGAGTTCGATCGTCGAGGTCGCGCGTGCCGCGCTGCGCTAGAGGATTCCAGCCGCCCTCCGAGGACCTCCCGGGGGGCGGCTGTTTCCCATGACAACGGTTTTCTGCTGGAGCGGCGGCAAGGACAGCGCGTTCGCGCTTTCAAAAATGCGCGGCGAGGTCGACGCCCTGGTCACGACAGTGACCGAAGGCTACGAACGGATCTCGATGCACGGGGTTCGCGTCGAGTTGTTGCAGGCGCAGGCGGCGGCCCTTGAGCTGCCGCTCACGCTCGCGCGAATTCCGCAAAAGGCGAGCAACTCGATTTACGAACAGGCGATGGCCGAGGCGCTGAGGGCCCTTGGCGCCAAGACGGTCGCTTTTGGGGACATCTTCCTCGAGGACTTGCGGCGCTACCGCGAAGAGCGCATGGCGGCTCTCGGCATCGAGTGCCGGTTTCCGTTGTGGAGGCGGCCGACGGCCGAACTCTCGCGGGCGTTCATCGATTCCGGGTTTCGGGCGCGTTTGGTCTGCGTTGATACGACGGTGCTTGAAGCCGCGTTCGCCGGGAGGCTTTACGACCGAGCCTTGCTTGACGCGCTTCCCGCATCGGTCGATCCTTGCGGGGAAAACGGAGAGTTTCATTCCTTCGTTTTTGACGGCCCGGGATTCGCGTCTCCGGTAGCCATCGACACCGGTGAGCACGTGCTCCGGGAGGGGCGTTGGCAGTACTGCGATCTCGTCGCCGCCTGAAGGCGGCGGTGCTGTTCACGACGCGCGAATTCGGCTTCCTACGGCTTTCCCCGGCGTTCTCGACCGGCAGCAGCCTGACGCCGCAGAAGCGCAATCCCGATCCGGCCGAGCTTTCGGTCGATAAGCAAGCGTGCCGGGCCGCGGTGACCCGTGAACTGGGGGCGACCGGCCGGGCGCTCGAGAAGGTGAAGGCCGGGATGGCGTTTCGCGACGCGTACCGCGCCGTCGCCGAGGAAGAGCGCGCCGGCGCCGCGACCGCCGCCGCGGAACTCTCTCGCTACGAAGAGGCTCTCGGTGATCCGGGCTTCGACGCGATCGCCGTTGACCTGAAGATCCGCGCCGCCTGGTCCGACGCGAAGCGCGCGCACCTGCACGGTTGTTGGCGGCCGACGAGGCGCCTCGATAGGCCGCCGGCGATGTACGAATTTTCCCCAAGGATTTGTACGCCTCGATTGACGTCCTAGTCACTTTACAAGCTATTGCTTGTAAAGCGACTACATGCCGGAATCCTTCCTCATTCCGCCCGGTGCGGGGAACTTTCTTATCACCTCGCACGTAGAACCTAAAAGCGACGATCGCGCATGAGGGATAGCCCATGGGAAACCAGCATCGGATGCCGTTTCGGCTCCGGCGTATGTTCAACCGCCTTAGCGTCGTAGTGCGCTCGATTCCGGACGAAGTTCTCGCTGCCTTCCCGCATGAGATACTGTTCGCGGCCCGCGTGAAGGCCGGATTGAGTCAAGCGGAAGCGGCGGTGCGAGCGGGTTTCTCGCAGCAGTACTGGCAGCAATTGGAGTCGGGAAAAAGGGACGCGTCGGTTGAAATCTGGCGCCGTGCGTTTGACGGCATCGAGTGCGACATCCTGCTTTTAGCGCGTCCCCGGCGTCACCTCGGGGAATGGCGCGCGCGGCGCGCGTTGGAAGGGCGCTGGTGCGCCCGAAGCGTGACGAGGGCCCGGCGCGACGAGGATTTCTGATCGCGGGACCCTTGCGCGTTTATGGACGGGGGCGCACGCTGGGGAGGTAGGGGGTGGACCCGTGATGGTCGCGGCGACAGCGGTTTCTCTCGAAATTTCAAGGATTTTAAGAAATGCGGTCCGGCAGGAGGCCTCCGCTCGGATCCATCGGCGCGCGTGCGGAAAGACGGAAGTGGTGTTTGAGCGCGCCGGCGCCGCGATCGAAACCTGGCAGCTGCACGACCGGGCGGTGATGGTGGAACTTATCGACGCGGTCGAGTTGATGGCCCAGGTCGGCGACCGCAAGGGCGAGATCGAGATCTCGATCGGCGACAGCCTGCGCTTCTTTTCCGCGACGGTCTTGAAGGTCGAAGACGGGCGCGAGGCCTCTCTGACGCTGAAGGCTTAATGCGCGCCGATGGCGCGCAGCCACTGGGGAGTCGGGTCCACGAGATGCCGGTTCTTTAGGTCGAAAAGTCCGAAGGTGAATTTCCCGGTACAAGCCTCTTCGCCGGCCTGATTGAACATCAACTGCTCGAGTTTTGAAATCTTTCCGAGATAAGAGAGGCAGCGCGTTTCAATCCGGATTTTTTCGCGGTTTCTCACCTCGCGGCGAAAGCGCAGGTTCATCTCGAGGATGATCGGAGCGAGGCCGGTTTCGGCGACATTGTCGAGACCGAACCCTCCGTCGGTAATCAGTTCCCAGCGGGCTTCTTCAAACAGCGACGCGTAGGCCGCGTTGTTGACGTGGCCGAGCGTGTCTAAATGCTGCTCGCGGATCATCGTCTCGTAGACGATCGTCTTCATCGGGCTCATCAGTGTCGGAAATGCCGCATGCCCGTGAGGACCATCGCGAGATCGTATTCGTCCGCCGCGGCGATGACTTCCTCGTCGCGGATCGAACCGCCGGGCTGAATCACGGCCGTCGCGCCGAGCTTCGCCGCCAGGTCCATTCCGTCGCGGAACGGGAAAAACGCGTCGGAGGCGAGCGCGAGCGCGGAGGGTTTCGGGTTGTCTTTCAGGAACTGAGCAAACTTTTCCCCCGCCATGTGCACCGAATCGACGCGCGACATTTGTCCCGCGCCGATGCCCACGGTTTGGGTCGGTCCCGCCAGGACGATCGCGTTGGATTTCACATGCTTCGCCGCGCGCCACGCGAAACGCATCGCGGCCTCTTCCTCTGCGGTCGGTTGACGCTTCGTCACGCATTTGAGTCCGTCGCCGAATACGAGACGGTCGGGTTGGGTGACGAGGACTTCATCGCCGAGCGAGCGCAGCAGGTGAGACGGGGGCGGGGGGGTTTTCATCGCGATCAATCGTAAGTTCTTGCGCTTGCGCAATTTTTCCAGCGCTTCGGGTTCATAGGACGGCGCCACGATCACTTCGAGAAAACGCTTGCCGAGCTTTTCGGCGATTGACGCGGGGAATGGGCGGTTCAGCGCGAGAATCCCGCCGAAGGCGCTCAGCGGATCAGAAGCCCAGGCCTTTTCGAACGCGGCCGACAGCTCGTCGTCGGTTCCGATTCCGGAAGGGGTCACGTGCTTGAACACGACCGCGGCGGGGTCGGCGAACTCGTTGACGGCGTCCCAGGTTCCGAACGCGTCAAGAAGGTTGTTGTAGGAGAGCTCCTTGCCGTGCAGCTGTTCGAAGCTCGCGCCGCCGCGCTCGGCGCGGACGTACAACGCGGCCTTCTGATGCGGGTTTTCCCCATAGCGCAGGGTCTGAACGCGGGAGAGCTTGACCGTCAGCGAGGGGGGGAAGCGTTCTTCCTCGGCCTTCGCGTCAACCTCGGCCGCGTCGGAGGCTTCGCGCCATGCCTGGGAGATCATGGCGTCGTAGTGCGCGGTGTGCTCGATCGCCGAAAGCGCGAGCTTGCGGCGCGTCTCGAGATTCAGCCGTCCTGCGCCTTTTTCGAGTTCGAGGAGCACGGCCGCGTAGTTCGACGGATTGACGACGATCGCGACGTCTTCGAAGTTCTTCGCCGCGGCCCGGATCAAGGTGACCCCGCCGATGTCGATGTTCTCGATGACTTCGCGGTTGTACGGGGAACTCGACCCGGCGGCGACCCGCTCGAACGGGTAGAGGTTCACCACAACCAGGTCGATCGGTTCGATTCCGAAAGTGCGCGCCTCCTCGGCTTGGCGCGGGTCGCTGCGGCGAAGGAGAATTCCGCCGTGAACCTTCGGGTGCAGCGTTTTCACGCGCCCATTGAGGATTTCCGGAAAACCGGTCAGCGAGTCCAAAGAACGCACGCTGACGCCGGCTTCCTCAAGTTTGCGCGCGGTGCCCGAAGTCGAAACGATTTCGACGCCGAGTTCCTCGAGCCCTTTTGCGAATTCAACGAGTCCCTCCTTATCGGAGAGGGAAACCAGCGCGCGTCGGATGCGCGGCGAGCCTTCGTGCGGGGACGCGAGGATGTGAACCTTGCGTCCCTCGATGCTCACGCGCCCTTCCGCGACGAGTTTGACCGCCTCGGGGTACAGCCACTGCTCCTGCTGGCGCACCCGCGCCGACAGGGTCTCCGGGGAATCGTCCGCCAGGACCTGAACGGCGGCCTGAAGGAGAATCGGACCGTGGTCGTAGGCGTCGTCGGCGAAATGGACCGTGCATCCGGAAATTTTCGCGCCCGCTTCGAGCACGGCCTCGTGCACCTTCATCCCGTACATGCCTTTGCCCCCGAAGGCGGGCAGCAGCGCCGGATGAATGTTGAGCACGCGGTTGGGAAACGCTTTGAGAAGGGGGCGGCTGACTTTGCGCAGATAGCCCGCCAGGCAGATGAGTTCCGCTCCGGCTTTGTGGCATTCCTCCGCGAGGAAGGCGTCGTAGGCGTCGGGGCTCGAGAAATCCTCGGGACGGACCGCTTGATGCGCGATGTCCGCGCGTCCCGCACGGGCGATGGCCCCCGCGTCTTCTTTGTTCGAGAGAACGAGAACGATTCGCCCGGGAACGCGCCGGTTCGCGCAGGCGTCGATGAGCGATTGGAGGGTGGTTCCTTCTCCGGAGGCGAGAACCGCGATTTTGAGCATAAGACCTCTTATTTGAAGACGACGCCGGGTCGACCGGCGACGATCTTTCCGATTAAGCGCGCCTTGGGCAGCATTTCCTGCACCGCCGCGAGCGCCTGGGGCCGGACGACGAGCGCCAGACCCACGCCCATATTGAAGGTGCGCCACATTTCGCCTTCGGGAACGTTTCCTCGACCGCGGATTTCTTCAAATATCGGCGGGATTTCCCAGGAGCCCTTTTCGATTACCGCTTTGACGCCTTTAGGGAGTACGCGCGGCAGATTTTCCGGAAGCCCCCCTCCCGTGATATGCGCCATCGCGAGAATGATTTGATCCCGTTTTCTAAGGCCCTCGATCAAATCGCGGATCTCGGAGACATAGATGCGCGTCGGGATCAGAAGTTCGTCGGCGAACTTCCGGATCGATTTCTTTAAAACCTTGCGGGCGAGGGAATAGCCGTTCGAGTGCAGGCCGCTGGAGGGGACTCCCACGATCAAATCTCCTGGAAACACCTTGGAGCCGTCGATCACCGCCCTCTTTTCCACGAGGCCGACGGCAAACCCGGCCAGATCGTATTCGCCCGCCGGGTAGGAGCCCGGCATTTCCGCGGTCTCCCCTCCGAGCAGGGGGACCCCGGCGATTCGGCAGCCCTCGAGAATGCCGTCGAGAATGCGCTTGGAGCGGGCGACGTCGAGTTTTCCCGTCGCGAAGTAGTCGAGGAAGAACAGCGGTTTCGCTCCGCAGCAGATCAGGTCGTTGACCGACATGGCGACGAGGTCTATGCCGATGGTGTCGTGCCGATCCAATTGGAACGCCACACGCAGTTTGGTTCCGACGCCGTCGGTCGAGGCGACGAGACATTGACCGTGGCGGCCGCCTTCGAGGGGGAAGAGTCCGGCGAAGCCGCCGATGGCGGGAGCCTTTTTCTTAAGGTGTTTGACGAGACTGTTTGCGGCGTCGATGTCGACGCCCGCCTTCTTATAGGTAAGCTGGGCCATGGGGTTTCTCTTTCTCATGAGGTTCCGGCGGGACGGCTTCCGGGTTTGACGACGGGTATTCCTTCGGCGCAAAGGGGGCAGGCGGCGGGCTCGAATCCGGTCGCGGGCAGACGGGCCAGACTCTTGATCGGGATGCCTAGATCCGGGTCGGTCTCGGCGCGCAGGACGATCGACATCAGGCCGATGATTTCGGCGCCGCGGTCGCGCAGGAGACGGATCACCTCTCCGGAGGATTTTCCGGTTGTGATCACGTCTTCTACGACGATAATTTTTTCTTTTGGGCGCACGGAAAAACCGCGGCGAAGTTCCATTCTCCCGTCCTTGCGTTCGGTGAAAAAAGAGCGCACCCGGAGCGCGCGTGCGACTTCGTGCCCGATGACGACGCCGCCGAGCGCAGGCCCCACCACCGCGTCCGGCACGGGCCAATCCGCGGGGACGGACTCCGCCAGAGAGAGGCCGAGCCGCTCGGCGAGCGCGGGTTCCGAGAGCAGAAGCGCGCATTGAAAGTATTGGCCGCTGTGCAGGCCCGAGGAAAGGGCGAAATGGCCATTCAGCAGCGCGCCGGAATCGACGAAAATCCGTTCGAGTTCGGCCGGGGCGATCACGGCGGCGTTCACGCGGCGTTCCTCAGGTCCGCGAGAATCGACTGAGCGGCGGCGAGCGGATCGGCGGCACGGGTGATCGGTCGCCCGACGACTGCGTAGTGTATCCCAAATTGGGCCGCCTTCGTCGGCGTAATCAGCCGCTTTTGATCGTGCACCGAATGGCCCGCCGGTCGTATTCCAGGCGTGATGAAGGGGAAATCCGGGCCGAGTGTTTTCATGAGCATCGAAACCTCCTTGCCGGAACAGACGACGCCGTCGATGCCGTTTCGCGCGCCTACTCGGGCGAGGCGGCGGACCATCGGTTCCACCGACGCTTTTGGATGGATTGCGTGCAGGTCGCCGGAGGAGAGGCTCGTCAGTACCGAGACACCCCACAGTTTGGGGCGAGGATGAACGGCCACGGCCGCCTTAATCATGTCCGCGCCGCCGGAGAGATGAAGGCTGACCGAGTGCACCCTCATCTTCTGAACCTCGCGGACCGCATTGGCCACCGTCTGCGGGATGTCGTGCAGCTTGAGATCCAGAAAAACCTTTCCCCCGCGGCGGTGAACGAGATCGACCGCCCGCTTCCCGTGTCCTGTGAAGAGTTGGAGGCCCACCTTGAATATGCGGACGGTGCCGCCGAGTCGTTTGAGAAGCTCTTCCTCCTCTTGAATCGTTTCAACATCCAAAGCGACGATGAGTTCGGTCTGTTTTGTTTTCACGGCGGTCGTCATGGGATCCTCGCGGCGTCGGCGCGCGGGCCCCGGTGGGAGAGCCCGACGGCGTCGGAAATCGATGCAAGTTCGTGTTTTTCCAGCAAAGTGTTCAATCCCCGGGTGATCGCCGAAGGAAGGCCCGGTCCGCGGTAGACGAATCCTGTGTAGAGCTGAACCAGGCTCGCCCCGGCTCGAATTTTCCGGTAGGCGCCCTCCGCGTCGAACACTCCCCCGACTCCGATAATTGGGAGGCGGCCTTCCGTCAGCCGGTATGCCGCGCGGATCATTTCGGTCGAACGTTCTTCGACCGGGCGTCCGCTAAGTCCTCCTCCTTCAAACGGGGGAAGAACCGGGCGTCCGCGCCGCTGCGACGCGTCCTCGAGCGCGTCGGATTTCCGCTCAGGGGAGCTCGTCGTGTTCGCGCAAATGACCCCCGAGGCGTTCTTCTCAAGCATAGGAAGCAATTCTTCCAGCTCGGAGTTCGAGAGGTCCGGGGCAAGTTTTACGAAAATCGGTTTTCGATCGCCGTTGCGTTCCTGCAGCGCGAGCAGAATTCGTTCGAGGCGGAGTTTGTCCTGCAGCCGGCGCAGACCCTCGGTGTTCGGAGAACTGACGTTGACGACGAAGTAGTCTCCGTGCAGATAGAGGGCCGAAAAGGCTTTCGCGTAGCGTTCGGCGGCTTCGCGTTCCGGCGCGTTCTTGTTAAGTCCGAGATTGACCCCGATCGGAACCGGCCGCCGGCGAAGCCCGGCGAGGCGTTCCCGCGCCGCCTCGACGCCTTCGTTGTTGAAGCCCATACGATTCAGCAGCGCTTCCGCTTCCGGAATTCGGAAGATGCGCGGAGCCGGGTTTCCGGGTTGGGCTTCGAGCGTCAGCGTTCCGACTTCGACGAATCCGAAACCCAAAGCCGGCAAAGCGTGGACCAAGCGGCAGTCCTTGTCGAAGCCGGCCGCGAGTCCGATGGGGTTGGGAAACTTGAGCCCTGCGACCTCGATTTCAAGTTTCGGACGGCGCCGGGCGTAGGCGAGTTCGAGCAGCGCGAGAGCCGGAGGAAATTTCCCGGCCAGCGCCAGCGCGCCGGTCGCCCAGTTGTGGGCGGTTTCGGCGTCGAGCGAAAACAGCAGCGGTTTCAGCGTCCGTTCGTAGAGCGTCACGGCGAAATCAGTGCGTCAGGGCGCCGGAACCGACGATCGTGCGGGCGCGCTTTTTTCTTCACTCGGCTCGGCCTGTTTGGGGGCGAGCTTCTCCAAGCGGAAATAATTGAGTTCCAAATAGGGGTTGGGGTTCGAACCCCAGGGGGATTTGAGGGTGCCGCGAACCAGCACCTCGGCACCGTCTTTGAGAAGGAGAATTTTCTGTTTGCTGTCGAGGGGGAGGTCCTCGTATCGGCATTGGATCTTCCCGCCCGCGTCGAGCCAGAAGTAGTAGCTGACCTTTCCAACGGGGCCGCCTGAGATGAAGCGTCCTCTCGCGGAAACCCTCTTGCCCATCATCTTTTCCTGCATTCCGAAAATTTCGGGCGTGTAGTACGTGGGCTGCGCCAAGATGCCGCGTTCGACCAACTTCAGATGGCCTCGGATCTCCTTCTGAATGTCCTTGCCTTCGCTGCGCTTCATGGCCTCCAAAAGCTGCTCGCGGGCGCCGTCCCAATCGCGGTCTCGGATCATTTTCAGCGCGGTTTCGTAGCGGTCCGCGATGGTCCCCTCCTGCCGGTCGCCTCCGAGCGCGACCTCTCCGCTTCCGCCGCCTCCGGAATCGCTGGAGCCGGTCATCGCGGGTTCTTCCTCCTCTTTCGGGGCGCCCCCGCCCCCGGCGCCGTCGTCGCAGGAGGAAAAAATCAGAAGAAAAGGCAGCAGGATCAAGAAGCGCTTCATTTTCCGCTCTCCCGTAAATAGACGACCTTTCCGCCGACGATCGTCGCCCGGGCGAGGCCGCGCAGGCGCCGTCCCCAAAACGGAGTATTGCGGCTGCGCGACACGGTCGACGTGTAGGTTTCTTCCGCCTTGGGGTCGATGATCGTGATGTCCGCGTCCGCGCCTCGCCGCAGGTGGCCCTTGGACTTCAAGCCGAGAAGCCGGGCGGGCGCCGTGCTCATGCGTTCGACCAAGCGGCGCGGATCCAAGGCTCGCCGATCCAGGAGAGCCAGCGAAAGAGGCAGCGCGGTTTCCAGCCCCGTCATCCCGAACGGCGCCTTGAGGATTCCGAGTTTCTTGCGTGAGGCGCGGTGGGGCGCATGGTCGGTCGCGATCGCGTCGATCGTCCCGTCAGAGAGACCCCGGATGATCGCCTCGCGGTCGCGCCCTTCCCGCAGGGGGGGCTTCATCTTGTAGGAGGCGTTTTTGGGATCGATATCCGAGTCGGTCAACGTAAAATGGTGCGGGGCGGCCTCCGCGGAGACGCGCACGCCGGCGCGCTTCGCACGGCGAATCATGTCCACCGTGCCCGCGCAACTCGCGTGGCAGATGTGCAGATGTCCGCCCGTTTGATGCGCCAAAGCGATATCGCGCATCGCCATCAGAGTCTCGGACCGGGAGGGGATTCCGGGCAGCTTCCGCCGTTTCGCGAAGGGCCCGTCGTGGACGACTCCGCAGCCCGTGAGATGCGGAGTTTCGGCGTGATCAAGTACGGGAAGACCGAGGCGCTTCGACGCGTTAAGGGCCGCGCGCATCAGATTCGGGTCTACGACGGGCAGCCCGTCGTCGGAAAACGCGCAGGCGCCGGATTTCGCGAGCGCGTCGAAATCGGTCGTTCGCCTTCCCTTCTGGCTCACGGTAACCGCCGCCGCGACGAGAACGTTTACGACGGCTTCTTTCTTAATTCTAGCGAGGAGGGATTTCAGCCGCGCGGGCGTGTCCACGACCGGGCGCGTGTTGGGCATCGTCACCAAAGAGGTAATCCCGCCGCGGGCGGCCGCGCGCGTGCCGGTGGCGATGGTCTCATCCGGGCTTTGCCCGGGTTGGCGCAGGTGGACGTGCAGATCAATGAGTCCGGGGACGACCCAGCAGCCGCGGGCGTCAACGGCCTCGAAATCGGGTTTCCGTCCTTTTTTCGCCCGGCGAACGAGAATCCTCCGTTCCACGGCGGCGATCCGACCGTCGCGTACCAGGACGTCCCGCATCCCCTCGATCCCGCCTGCGGGGTCGACGACGATGCCTCCGGCGATAATGAGATCCTTTCGCATCATGCGCCGGCGAGCTGCGCTTCCAGGTCCCGGGCTTTTTTCATCACTGAATCGGCCATGCACTTTTTGTGCTGCGTCATCTTATCGGCGAGTAAGGCGTCGGCGATCGCGAGCATCTGCACGGCGAGGATCGCGGCGTTTTTCGCTCCGTCTACGGCGACCGTCGCGACGGGAACGCCCGGAGGCATTTGCACCGTAGAGAGAAGGGAGTCGAGTCCTCCGGAAAGATTGCCCGAGAGAGGGACGCCGATGACGGGCTTCGCGGTCATCCCCGCCACCGCGCCGGCCAGATGCGCCGCCATTCCCGCGGCCGCGATGAACACGCCGACCCCGTCTCTTTCCGTCTTCGCGACGAAATCCTTCACGTACTCGGGTGCGCGGTGGGCCGAACCGATCGTCATTCGGTAGGGAACGCCGAAGCCGTCCAGGGTCTCGGCCGCCTTGCGCATGACCGGGAGATCGGAATCGCTGCCCATTAAGATCGCGACACGGGGGGTGTTCATCGGGTTTGCTCCTGGCGGGGCGGCAGCCCCGCCGTGCCGGCGTTCTTAGGGTTATCGGCATCGCCGACCTGGCGGGGCGGCAGCCCCGCCGTGCCGGCGTTCTTAGGGCTATCAGCATCGCCGACCTGGCGGGGCGGCAGCCCCGCCGTGCCGGCGTTCTTAGGGCTATCAGCATCGCCGGCCAGTTCAGGTCGTGAGACGTTCGCGCCGATATCCCGGCGGTATTGGCGCCCTTCGAAATCGATTTTCTCGACGGCGGCATAGGCTCGGGTCCGCGCCTCGGCGTGAGTGTCCCCGAGTCCGGTTACTCCGAGAACGCGTCCTCCCGTGGTGATCCACGCGTCGCCGTCGCGGCGAGTCCCGGCGTGAAAGACGAGGGCGTCCACGTCGAGTCCGGTGATCTGTTTTCCGATGAGGGGTTTCACCGGATAACCCTGGGACGCCATGACGACGGTGATGGCCGCGCCGCTCCACGGCAAGGTTCGTCCGGAAAGATCCCCGTGAGCGGCGGCGTTGAGGAGTTCGAGCAAGTCGCCGTCGAGCAGCGGCAGCACCGCCTGCGTCTCGGGATCCCCGAACCTGCAGTTGTACTCTAGAACCTTCGGCCCCTCGGCGGTCATCATCAATCCGATGTAGAGGAGTCCGCGGAAATCCAGACCGTCTGCGGCCAG
>PFUL01000145.1 GCA_002790095.1 Elusimicrobia bacterium CG_4_9_14_3_um_filter_62_55
TTCTTCGTTGAGAAACAGATCGAGGTAGGCGTCCTCGGCCGCGGGTTCCGCTTCCGGCTCGGGAAGAAGGCGCTCCAGACGCGCGGGCACGCTGAATCGGGGAGCTTCCGGCTGGGGGAGAGCCGCAAGAAAAGCCATATTTTTTCTTTCTTTTTTCGGAAGAGCCGAGAGAGGAACCCGCGCGGCGGGCTTGGCCGTCGGCTTCTCCGTTTGGGTTGCCGCCGGAGCGGGAGGCATCGGCCCCTCGGGAAGCACCGCCGCCGCCCGCGCGAACGGCGACGCGAACGAGAACAGAAAGGCGACGGCGACGGTCAAACGCATTCGATCCTCCACGGGATCGAGGGGCGTGATAGTATAACCCCCGCTCTTGCGTTTGCAAGAGCGGGGGCGCGAAATATTTGTGCCGGGCTTACGGCAGGAACCGCGGAGTGATCGACGCGCTGGAATAGTCCCGGCGTCCGGCGCCGCGCGAGGAGAACAGCACCCCGAGTTCGGAGGGATCGCCGTGCTGGGTGACGTATTGGCGCATCGTGCTGGCCTCGATCTGACCGGCTTCCATGAAGTAAAAGCCCTTCTGAACGCCGGGGCGGGCTTCACCGTTTTGAAGCATCACGTGGAAAACCAAGGTCGGATCCCCGACGAGGTCCGCGTCGAGACCGACGGCCTTCGCGAACTTCTTCGGCGGAACGCGGCACTCGGTGAGCACCGAGACGCCCTTTCCGAAAAGTTTGTTGACGTTGGCCCACATCAGGGCGTCGTGCTTCGCCTTGCACTTGTAGCTCCACGTCGAGCCGTCCTTGCGGGTGATTGTCACCTTCATGGTCGAACGGCGGTTCAGGCGGCGGGCGGCCACGTCCACATCGAGATCGTAATCCACCTTGTAGGACTGCCATCCGTAGCGGTTGGCGAACTCGATGCGGCGGCCGGTGAAGCCGAATCCGCCCTCGTCTTTCACTTCGAAACGCTCCGCGTGAACGGAGCCCGCGGCGCAGAGCAGGAACGCGAGGGCGATGATGGAGCGTTTCATAGGATTCCCCTGACCCCTCGAGGGGGTCTTCCAAATCGTATCAGGCCACTTCCCCTCGGACATGGGGGAAGGGACCTGATGCGAAGTAGGCCGAAAGTCCCAGATATAGGAACCTCGCTCTTGGAGTTGATTCGCGTTGTCGTCGGTGTGGATGGACTCTGGGCGCTTCATCCTTTGACCATAGCCCCTGCGCGTTAACGGGGCGTTTCAGAAAAATAAAATACTTGTTACGGAATCCGATCTAAGACTTCCAGTTAAAATTCCAATACTTTTTATGTCTCCCCCCCGGAGGGTCCTTGAGTTTTCGTGAGTCCCGGGCTAGGCTATCGGCACATGGAAAACCGAAAACGCATCGTCGTGGTGGAAGACGACCCCTCGATGGCCGATCTGTTTTACGCCCTCCTCAAGCAAGACGACAACATCGTCGAACTCGCCGCGGACGGACGGGACGCGATCACGAAAATCGCGATCGCCCACACGGATTTGATCATCATGGATTTCATGCTGCCCGACAAAAGCGGCTTCGAGATCATCAAGCAGATTCAAGACATGGTCGACGGCAGCCCTCCCGTCATCGGCGTCACGGGCCGCTACAAGAACTCCGCCGAAGAAAGGGAAATCCGCGCGCAGCCGAACGTCGTCGACTTTTTCCTGAAGCCGGTCGACCACGAGGAATTCCTGCTTTCCGTCCGCAAAGCGCTCGGAACGAATTAAGCGGGGCCGGTGATTTGATATAATCACGCCTAGTTCTATCCGCCGCATCCATTGCCCGATGGTGTAACGGTAGCACGACTGCCTCTGGAGCAGTTTGTCGGGGTTCGAATCCCTGTCGGGCAACCAATTCTCATACCCATCAAAACTGATCCTGTCGCCCACCATCTGGAATCCCAGGTCGGGCAGCGGCCGCAGGGTCAGTTTCATTGCATATTGCGTCAAACGCAATCCGAAAAGGCGATCAATCTATGTTAATGATTGCACTGAATGCTTTGAGTTAGACCTAGCGCAAATCCACCACCAGCCGACTATCCAACGCATGCGCGATCTTCTGCAGGGTCAACAGCGTGACGTTGGGGTGCTTGAACGTCTCAATATCCGAGACGACCTGCTGGGTGGTGTGAAGCCGCTTGGCTAGCTGTCCCTGGGTCAATTTCTTGCGCTTGCGAAGCTCCGCGATGCGCAGAGCCAGTCGGGCGCGGACGTCCTCCTCCTCGTAAGCCTTCTTGAGCGTGGGGTTCTTGAGCTGGTCCTTAAGCCAGTCATCGAAATAGAATCTCTTGGGCTTCATGGCTTTCCCCCTCCGAACGTCAGAATCCAGTCGTTCCGGTAGCGCAGCGCCCGCTGGATATCCGCCTTCGGAACCTTCTTCGTCTTCTTCAAGAATCCGTGCGTCACGACCACGATGCTCCGACCGTAGATGAAGTAAAGAAGACGAATCTCGAGCCGGGCGAAGGAGACCCGCAGTTCCCGGATCGGCTCCTCCAAGACATCCGCGTACGGCCTCGGGAGGTTTGGGCCCTTCTCCTGCAAGAGCTTCAGCCAGACCGCCGCCTTCATTCGAGGCCGCTCGTCCAAGGATTCCAGGAAGTCCTTGGCCGGATAGTCGCCCCGGGGCGTCTGGTAGAACTCTAGCTTGTAGATGCTCGCCTCCCGAGGACTTTAGAATACATTACATATCATGTATCGTCAAGACCCGGACGGGTGAATCTCAATGCGGGTGGCAATCGGAGCTATCGGAAGGCAAGCGCTGCGAAACTGAAGCCCCTTGACGCGGTTCACCACTTATGGTACACTCATAAAATGGCGACCAAGAATCCGCGTCTACAGGTCATGCTGGAGCCCAAGCTTTACAACGCCGTCGCGTCGCTCGCCGACGAAGAAGGCGTTTCCCTTTCCACCAAAGCCCGCGATCTTATCCGCGAGGCCGTCGAGCATCTCGAAGACCTGACGCTCTCAAAGATCGTCGAAGACCGCGCGAAGAAGCCCGCCAAGCTGCTGCCGATGAAGGAAATGGAACGACGGCTTGGCCGCTGATCCGTTCAAGATCCTCTTCCGGCCCGAGGTCGAAGACGATCTACGCGCCGTCGATCGCCGCCTTCAAAAGAGGATTCTCGAAGCGATCCGTTCGCGTCTGGGCGGCGAACCTTCCCGCCTCGGAAAGCCTTTGGGGGGAAAACTCGGCGGGATGCGGCGCATCCGCTGCGGAGATTACCGGATCGCCTGCCAAGTCATAGCGATGAAGGTCGTGATCTGGGCGATCATTCACCGAAAGTCGATCTACGCCGAACTGGAGCGCAGGCTCGGCGGCGCCGTCTAGGGATTTGAGCATCGTCCTATTACGGTTCCGGTTTCAGCCGATCCTGACCATGGAAGAGGATTTCGGGCGCACGGGACCGGCCATCGTCGTTTCCTTCCCTCTGGAGCCCCCCGGCCGTTTGGTAGAATCCCTTCAACATAAAGCGCAACTGCGGAGCTGAAATCATGGGAAAAATTACCTGTCCGATCTGCGAGATGGACGACATCCTGCAATCCCCGACGCGGTGGGAGTGCTCCACCTGCGGCCACGAGTGGGAACGCGCGGCCGAAGCGGAGGCGGAGGACGGCCCTCCCGTCGTCAAAGACGCCAACGGCAACGCGCTCGCCGACGGCGACATCGTCATGCTGATCAAGGATCTGCCGTTGAAGGGGGCGTCCCGGACGCTCAAGAGCGGGACGAAGTCGAAGGCCATCCGCCTGGTGGACGGCGATCACGAGATCAGCTGCAAGATGGACGGGATAACCGTCTTCCTCAAAGCCTGCTTCGTAAAAAAAGCCTGATAGACGGCGAGATCCGCAGAATCCCCGCAATCCCGACTCCGGACATCCTATAATCGCAGATGATCGAATTCCCCCGCCTCGCGCGTCTGCTCCCCGCCGTTCTCCTCATCCTCCAGGGCTGCGCCTCCGTTTCCGCCCCGCCCGAAGCCATGGGCGCCGCGCCGACGGACCTGCTCTTCGGAATCCGCGCGATCGGCGGGGTCAACGGCGCGGGGTGGACGGCCGAGGCGCAGAAGCGCCAGGTCAATCACGTGCATCTGCTCAACGAGACGAATACCGGAAACGTCGACGTCATCCTGCGGGCGGCGTTGGTCAAGCGCGGAACCCGCGTCTCGCTGGAGACCGTTTCCGCTCGCACCGGAGAAACCCTGACCCGCGGGGAAATCAGCTACCTATGGGTTCGCAGTTCCTGGCGGGAAGTCATCGATCACTTGGTCGTCAATTACAAAAAGGGAACCCCCCTGTACGAGAAAATCATCGCCGAACGCGAAGCGGCCAAACCCGCCGTCGCGGGCGTAACCAAGGCCGAACTCCAGCGGATGGTCACCTCCGCGGTCGCCGGGAGCGGACCGCGCCCGGAGGCGGTTCCGGAGCGGCCGCCGACGAGCGCGGGCGCGTGACTCTCAAAGGCCTCTACGAGTATCTGACGCCGAAGGTCAGCGACGAGGCGCGTCGACAGAACCGTTCGCAGACTCCGACGTACAACGGGGAGTTCGACGTGCTGATCCGCTCCCGCTGAAACGAATTTTCTATACTGGGGCGCAGTTCGAGAATCATGGAGGATCCCCCATGGCCGACGAGAACACCCTGACGCGGGTGCAGGCGTGAAGCGGGCTTTGGCCGCCGCCGCTCTGCTGGCCGGCTGCACCTCGACGGCCGTGGTGCGCGACGCCTCCGGCGACATCGATCTTGCCTTTTGCGCGTTCGACGCGAATCCCGGCGGGCAATGGGGCAGTTTTTTCGCACGGAAGATGCGCGAACTTCCGCCGCCGTCCTTTGAGAGCGTGCGGGGGATCGCTTCTCTGAACGAAGCCGAGGGCTGCGATCTCGCAGCGGAGATCCGCTCCTCCGGAGCGACGATTCTCTCTCCGACGAGCGCGACGGTGTATTCGGCCGCGTCGCGAAAGAAGTTGTTCTCCGTGAGTGCGACCGGCCGGGGCCAGCCGGGAAAGCTCGGCCGCTCGATCCTCAGGGAATTTCAGCGGGACGGCGAGCCGTATCGGCTGGCGCTCGCCGAACGCGCGGCCCGCGGAAACGCGTACGCACCGGCGCGTCCCGGCGCACCTAACGCCCGGCGTTCCGACGTTGACTCGCCCGGTTATCGCGCGCCCCAACGCCCGAACGACTTCGCGGTCGTGATCGGCATCGACGGCTACAAAGATTTGCCGCGTGCAGAGTTCGCCGAGCGCGACGCCGAAGCGGCCGCCTCTCATTTCGCCGCGCTCGGCGTTCCGAAGCGCCACATCGTCTCGCTCTATGGAGAGAACGCGACTCGCACGGGTCTGACCAAATACTTGGAGGAATGGCTGCCGCGCAACGCGAAGCCCGAATCCACGGTCTACTTCTTTTTCTCGGGGCACGGCGCGCCGGACCCGAAAACCGGAGCGGCCTATCTCGTGCCGTGGGACGGCGACGCGTCTTTTCTCAAATCGACCGCCTATCCGCTGGACAAACTCTATTCTGAACTCGGCAAACTCCCGGCGAAGCGCGTCGTCGTGGCTCTCGACGCGTGCTTTTCCGGCGCGGGGGGGCGCTCGGTGCTCGCGAAGGGAGCGCGGCCGCTGGTGACGAAGGTCCGACTCGCCTCGCGGCCGCTCAAAAACCTGACGATGCTGACCGCCTCCGCGGGCGACGAAATCACGACCACGCTCGACGCCCAGGGACACGGAGTCTTCACCTACTACCTGCTCAAAGGCCTCCAAGGCGCGGCGGCGGACGCTTCAGGGACGATCACGGCGACCGGCCTGTACGAATACCTCCGGCCGAAGGTGCAAGAGGAAGCCCGATTGCAGAACCGCGAACAGACTCCGTCCTTGTTCTATATCACCGACCCGGTGCTGCGATGAGCGGCGAATTCACGCGCTTCGTGATTTTGCTCTCGCACGCCGGGAAGCCGATGACCGAGGCGGTGATCCGCGCCCACGTGGCGCATCTCAAGCGCCTCAACGACGAGGGCCGGCTCGTGCTCTGCGGCCCGTTCAAGGATTTCAAGGGCGGCATGGTCGTCGTCAAAGCGGACTCCTACGAGGAAGCGAAGGCGATCGCCGAAGCCGATCCCTTCGTGAAGGAGGGCGTCGAAACCTACGAACTGCGCACCTGGGAACTCTCCTGCCGTGAAAACAACCACATGGGGATGGGCTGATCCGCCGCGCCCGGAAAGCGCGGAATCTTTTGCTAAGGTGACCCGCGTGTGCGACAGAACCCGCCGGCAGTGGATCGTGCTCGGTTCGATGTACGCGGGCTACGGCGCGATGATGGTCTGCCGCCAGATGGTGACCATACTCAGTCCCGCGATGCTCGCCGACCCTTCGCTGGGACTGACGAAAACCAACCTCGGCGATTTCGCCGCCTACGGGACGATCGGAGCGCTGGTCGGAAAGCTCATCTGGGGACCTCTCGGAGACCGGATCGGCGGTCGTAAAACCTTTCTGCTCGGAATCCTGCTCTCGGCCGTTCTGGTCGCCGCGTTCGGCCTCTCGCCGGGAGTCGCCGCGTTCACCGTTTGCAGCTTCCTTCTATACGGCGCGAAATCGGCCGGCTGGCCGGGCATGGCCAAATTGGTCGAGGAATGGTTCCACCCGCAAAAATACGGGCGGGTCTGGGGCATTCTCTCCACGAGTTCGCGCGCCAGCGTGGTCGTCGGCACGCTGTTCTTCGGGTGGCTGCTCGGCCGTTACCCGTGGCGGGCGGTCGCGTTCTCCGCGACCGGAACCGCGCTGCTGATCCTCGCGCTCTGCTGGGTTACTCTGGGGGAAAAACCCGAGGATCCCGGTTTTCTCGAAGCCGACGCGGAGGCGTCCGGCGACGCGGAACACGACGAGGAATCGGCGCGCGCGTTGGACAACAAACTCCATCACCCCCTTAACGGCACGTCCTTGCCCGCCGCACTTTGGGCTTTCGCGAACAGCGGCCGGTGCTGGTTGATCGTCGCCATGCTGATGGCGCTGACCTGCATGATGGCGTTTCTGGATTTCGTTCCGGTTTACCTGATGGAGGTGTTCGGCCTGACGCCGTCCCGGGCGGCGATGGCCTCCTCGGTGTTCCCGATCGGTTCCTTGACCGGCCTGCTCGCCGCCGTCGCCTTCTACGACCGGTTTTCAAAGAAAGGTTTAAGGCGCGTTCTGACGATCGCGCTGATCCTCTCGACCGCCTGCGTCGTCGCGCTTCAAGTACTCCCGCGGCTTGGACTCGGACCGGACTCGAATTTCGCCGCCGCCTTGGCGTTGATCCTGATCTTCGGGGCGATGATCTCGCCGGCCTACTACATCCCGATGAGCGTCTTCTCCATCGAGTTCGGCGGCCCGCATTCGGCGACCTTGATCTGCCTCATCGACGCGTTCGGCTTCGCGGCCAGCGCCTCGTTCGGCTTTGTCGGGGGCCGCTTGGCCGACGGCGCCGGAGGCTGGTTCAGCTTCATGACGATGCTGGTCGCCGTGTCGATCACCGGGACCCTGACGGTTTGGGGCTTCCTGCACGCCGACTACAAGGCTTCCCGGCCCCCGAACGCCTAGGACCTTCCGGCCGGTGCCGCGGGCATTTTGCCGCCCCGCGCACTCCCCGATGGCCCCTACCGTCGAAGGCCGCGACGGGCTACAATGGTGAGGATGACGGTGTTAAAGCCTCTGCTCGTTTTGGCGCTTCTCGCGTCGAGCCCCGGTTCCGGGGCGGGACTTGGGGCCGGGTCGCAGCTTCGAGAAATCGCGGCGGGCTTGGGTGTGGACTCCCCTCCCGCTCCGCCGGCGACGGTGGGAAAGCCGACGTCGAGCCCTTGGTCGCGCGAGGCGCAGCTTAGGGGGCTTCCCCGCCTTGCCGATCCCGACGCGACGGTGCGCTTCGTCGTGCTCGGCGACATCGAGCCGGGCCGCTTCTGGTTCACACGCGCCTTTCCCCCGAAGAAAAACGCCTTCGAACGGCAGTTGGCCGCGCTGCAGCGCGAAGAACCGGCCTTCGTGCTTCAACTCGGAGACACCGTCAGCCGCGGCACCGACGCAAACTTTGCCGAACTCGAGGAGAAGCTCGAGCGCGTCGCCTATCGCCCGTTCTTCCCGGTCGTCGGGAATCACGATCGTCCCCGGACCCACGGGCATTCGGACAAGAGCCTCTTCAACGGCATGTTCGGCGACGGGGATTTCCATTTCGACCTAGGCGGCTGCCGCTTCATCCTGATGGACAATTCGAATTGGGAACTGACGTCCGCCCAACTCGCGTGGCTTGAACGCGCGCTGGACACGCCGCGTCGGAAGATCGTCGCAATGCACATTCCCCCGTCGTACCTCCGCGGACGCTTCGCCAAACCCAAGCGCGAACCGAAAGAGGCTTCGCTGAAGGTCAAGGAAAGCGTCGGATGGTTCACCGAGGGCGCGATTGAATTGGCCGCGTTGATGACCCGCTACCGGGTCGACCGCGTCTACTTCGGGCATCTGCACACCTTGGCCTACGCCGACTACGGCGGCGTCCGCTACGTCATATCGGGCGGCGGCGGGTCGCCGTTGTACCGCGCCCCTGGGATTCCGGGCACCAAAACCTCCCACTACATCGTCGTCGAAGCGGGTCCAGCCGGAATCACGGAACGCATCGAAACGATGCGGGGAAAATCGCTGACCTTTCTCAAACCGTAACCCGTCCTTTCCCGGAACGCGGAATGCTAGAATCCGGCATGCTGACTTTCGTCCTGCTCGGTCTGCTGGCGGCGTCCCCCTCCCAGGCCCAAGCCTGGAAACGCCTTTTCAAAACCCCGGCGGCGTCCCGGACGGCCTCCTGTCCTCGCGTGCGTCCGGTCATCGCGGGAGGGACGCAAGGCTACGCCGACTCGCTCAATTCGGGTCTCTGCTTCGTGTCGATCAGCCCCACCGACACGACGGGCCTGATTTACCGCAACTACGGCATCTTCAGCGACGGAATGCTGCTGGTGTTCAATTCCTTCGGCGACAGCGAGGACACCGCGAAGGATACCGGCGCACGCGAGTTCTATTTCTTCCCCCGCGCCCAGGTCCCGGCCCTCTCGATCGATGCGGGAGGGCCCTCGGTCTCCGTGCGGATGGCAGACGGGGGGCTGTTGTCCTTCGACCCCGCGACCGCGCAGCCGAACGCAGCCGAACGCGGGTCGGTGTCCGTCGCGCCGCGCCTCGACCGGGGAAACCGCGGCGGCCTCGAATTCCCGTCTTACTCGGGCCTGATGCTCGACGTCGGATTCCGGATGGGAGAGCTTCCTTCCGGGCGGCCCAGCGCGGAGTCGTCGTTTCGCGACGCCAACGGGCGGCTTTGCGCGGTAAAAAACAGCGAGGTCTTCGCGTACGCGAACGGCGAGCGGAGCTTCCGCTTCGACGACCCTGGATTGAAGGCCTTCCTTAAGACGCGCTGTCCGTCCCTTTCAGTTTACTTCTGATATCGGTTTTCCCTTTTGCGGCTCGCCTATGGACCGGCGCCTTATTTATATGTACACTGTACATATGTCAGGACTGAGCGTCGAATGGGATGCCGGGAAAAGCCGCGCGAATGCTAAGAAGCACGGCATCACATTCGAGGAGGCTCAGACCGTCTTTCTTGATGAAAACGCGGTGAGATTCTATGACCCCGACCACTCTCAGGAAGAGGATCGCTTCATTCTCCTCGGGATGAGTTTCCGCCTCCGCGTGCTCGTCGTATGTCATTGCCTGCGGGAGTCGGATTCCGTCATACGGATCATCTCCGCTCGAAAGGCGGATAAACGCGAGGCCAAGCCGTACTGGAGGTAAAACCATGAGGGATCATTACGACTTTGGGAAAATGAAGGGCGAAAAGAACCCCTATGCTTCTCGCCTCAAGCAATCGATCACCATTCGCCTTGATAAGGGAACCGTTTCCTATTTCAAGGGCTTGGCGGCCGAGGTCGGGATGCCGTATCAGAATCTCATCAATCTCTACCTGAGAGACTGCGCTGTTCATCATAAACGATTGGCCATGAAATGGTCCGCCTAAACACGGCCGACGCCCCCTGACCCCCGTCATGCCGCACCCTGACCTCCGCCGTAGGCCGTTCGGACCCTTTTGAAGCAGGTTGTTGGGCTTTGGCGGGCCTGGGAAAATCGGGCCATCCTGGAAGCATGAACGGGTGGTGGATTCTAGCGGCGGCTCTCCTTCTTTTCCCGGCGACCGGCAGCGCCGAAAGCGCGGGAACCGTGCGAATCCGGATCACGCTCCCCGAGACCCTCGACCCCCAAACCCAGGAACGCCTGAAGGCCAGCGACGCCGCCGTCTCTTTGCTGCTCGCTCCCGGAACGCCCGCGGCGCAGAAGGGAAGCTATGAACGCCTCAGCCCCGAAGGCTTTAACCCCCGGCTCTCCGACAAGGAGCGCACGGGTTTAATAAAGGAACTCCGCGCAATCTGGGGAGACCGCTTCTCGCTTCAAGCGTATGCGAGCAAGGCTCAGGCCTCCGCGGCGAAGGCCGCCGCTCCCCGCGACGCGTCCCCCCGCGTCAACGCCGCGTTGGAGCGGAAAAAGATCGCCGCGGCGCTCGATGTCGGGGCCACGCGGACCCGCCAAAACCTGTATTACGACAACGCCCGCGGAGCTTCCGCGGTCGCCGGCGCTCCGGTCCGGGCTGAATTCAAAGCCGCCGAGGCCCCCGCGCAAATCTCCGCGCAGAAAGGGCTCAAAACCAACACCCCCCCGGCCCCCGCCCGCAAGAACGGAAAGGAACCGATTAAACTGGGCCGGGTCGCGCTGGAAACGGTAAAGGGAGCCGGCGACGTCGTACGCGGGCTGTTCAGTTGGCGCGGATTGGCGACCGCCGCCGCCGCGGTCGCGATCGTAACCGTCGCCCCGGTCGCCGTGTACGGCTTTCTCGCGCTTGGCGCCGCAGTCGGCGGCTACACCATCGGCAAGGCGATCTACAACGGCGTGAAAGGCTACCGCGAAGGAAACGCCGAAGAGGTCTACGCGGCCTCGCGCGAGTTCGGACAAGGCGCCTTGACCTTGGGGTTGTCGCTCTACGGCGCGCGGCACGCCCCGAAAAGCCTCCGCCCCCATTTCCCGAAGCCCCATGAATACAAAGCCCTCCTCTCCTCCTGCGACGACGAGGCGATCGTGATCACCTCGCTGCTGCAAAAACTGCGCGGAAAAACCGCCGCGGCGCATTGACTGGCGCAGCGCCCCCTATACGACTATCATAGAGGGATCAAAAACACATTCGAAGCCTTAGGCTTATCCAAGGAATTATGCCGGGCCGTGGCCGATAAAGGCTATACCCGGCCGACGCCGATCCAGGCGCAGTCCATCCCCGCGATTCTGGAAGGACGAGACATTTTCGGAGGCGCGCAAACGGGAACCGGGAAGACGGCCGGCTTCACCCTCCCCCTCTTGCAGCTCAACGCCGAACGCGCGGGCGACGGCAAGCGGCGCATTCGCTCGTTGATTCTCGTTCCCACGCGAGAACTCGCGGCGCAGGTCTCCGAAAGCGTCCGCCGCTACGGCGCGCATTTGCCCCTGAAATCGGCGACCGTGGCCGGCGGCATCCCCATGCGCTTTCAGTTCAGAGCGATCGAGGGCGGCGTGGACATTTTGATCGCGACTCCCGGGCGGCTGCTGGACCTGCTCAAACGCAAGAGCATTTCCCTCAAGCATTTGAACGTGCTGGTGCTCGACGAGGCCGACCGGATGCTGGACATGGGATTCATGCCCGACATCCGCGAGATCTTAACGCATGTCGGTCCGGAGCGGCAGACCTTGATGTTCTCCGCGACCACGCCCAAACCCATCGAGACTCTGGCGCGCACGATCCTCAATGACCCGCTCCGGGTGCAGGTCGGCGAGGAAAACCAGGTCCCCGAAAACATCTCCCATGTCGTCTACTTCGTTTCCCGCAGGAACAAGCCCGAAGCGCTCGTAAAGCTCTTCAAGGAAGGACGGTGGGGCCAGGTTCTGATCTTCACCCGGACGAAACTCGACGCGGATTCCCTGAAAGACACTTTGATGGAGCGCGGACTAAGCTCCAAGGTGATTCACGGCGGCAAGCCGCAAACCGTGCGCACGACGACGCTCAAGAATTTTAAAACAGGAAAAATCAAAATCCTGATCGCGACCGATGTGGCCGCCCGGGGCCTCGATATCGACCAGCTGCCGCATGTGGTCAATTTCGAACTCCCGCAGTCTCCCGACGATTACGTACACCGCATCGGCCGCACGGGACGCGCGGGGAACAAGGGAACCGCCGTTTCCTTGGTCTCCCAAAACGAACGGCACAGCCTCGCGCGCATCGAAAAGCACATCAAGAAATCGTTTCTGCGGGAAAAAATCAAAGGATTCGAAGAATTCGCCGCGCCCCATAAAGGCGCCGGCAAGTGGCGACGCTCGAAGCGAAAAAAATTCGATCCGTTCAAAGGCGCGATCGCTAAAAAGCGCTAAACCGCTTTATACCCCGCTTTCTCCACCGCCGCCCGCAGCGCCGCTGGATCCACGCCATCGCGAGATTCGATCACGGCCGTACCGCCCTCTAGAGATACGTCGACCTTCGTCACGCCCTGCACGCCCTGCAGCGCTTCGGTCGCGTGGCGTACGCAGTTCTGGCAGGTCATCCCCTCGATCTTGAGATTCGTGATCATCGATTTTCCCTCCTTTTTCAAATTCGAGCGCGCGGGCGCGAAATTCTTCAAGCGAAGCGCGTTTAAAACCACCGAAACGGAACTCAGCGCCATCGCCCCCGCGGCGAACATCGGATTAAGCGACGGTCCGCCGAAGGCGAACAAAAGACCCGCCGCCACCGGGATTCCCGCGGCGTTGTAGGCCAACGCCCAGAAGAGATTCTGCTTGATGTTGCTCAGCGTCGCCCGGCTGAGAGCGACGGCGTCGACCACCCCGTTCACGCTCCCGCGCATCAAGACGATGTCCGCGGATTCGATCGCGACGTCGGTCCCGGCGCCCATCGCGATGCCCACTTCCGCCAGCGCGAGCGCGGGGGCGTCGTTGATCCCGTCGCCCACCATCGCGACCTTCTTCCCCCCGGCCTGCAGTTCCCGGATTTTTTCCGCCTTTTCCGAGGGAAGCACCCCGGCGAAGACCCGCGAAATCCCCAACCCGCCGGCCACGGCCTCGGCCGTCGCGAGGGAGTCGCCGGTCAGCATCGCGACTTCCAAACCCATCGCGCGCAGCGCCGCCACCGCCTCCCGGCTTTCGGGGCGGACGCGGTCGGAAATCGCGATTAAGCCCGCCGGCTCCGCGTCGACGGTGACGAAGACCAGAGATTTTCCCTCGCGGGCCAATTTCTGAAAATCCGCGGCGGGGCCGTCGCGGCCGACCGAGACTTCCCGCCCCTCGACCCTCGCGCGAACGCCTCTTCCGGTGAGCGCTTGAAATCCTTCCGCTTTGGGAACCGCGACCCCGCGCCGGCGGGCCTCTTCGATCACCGCCCGCGCGAGCGGGTGTTCCGAGCCGGCTTCCGCGGCGGCGGCCAAACGAAGCAGATCGTATTCCTTAAAGGAGCTCGCCGGGACCAGGTCGGAAACGGTAGGCTTCCCTTCGGTGAGGGTTCCGGTCTTGTCGAAAACGATCGTATCGAGCCGTCCCGCCGTTTCGAGCGCCTCCCCCCCCTTAATGAGCACCCCCAACGAGGCGCCGCGCCCCGCGGCCACCATAATGGCCGTGGGAGTCGCCAACCCCAGCGCGCAGGGACATGCGATCACCAACACCGCGATGAAAGTCTTCAGCACGAACGCCGTCGGCATGCCCGCCCACGCCCAACCTAAAGCGGAGAGCGCCGCGATCGCGATCACGACCGGGACGAAGGTTCCGGCGATCGTGTCGGCGATGCGCGCGATCGGAGCCTTGCTGCCCTGAGCTTCCTCCACCATGTGAACAATGCGGGAAAGCACCGTGTCCTTCCCGACGCGCGTCGCGCGGACCCGGATAAATCCGCCGCCGTTGATCGTGGCTCCGGTCACGGAGTCGCCCGCCTTTTTCTCGACGGGCATCGGCTCGCCGGTCAGCATCGATTCGTCGACGCTGGTGTTCCCATCGACGATATCTCCGTCGACCGGAACCCGTTCCCCGGGACGGATCGCGAGGAAATCCCCGACGCGGACCTCGGAAAGCGGCACCTGGACTTCCTCGCCGTCTTGAGTGATTCGGGCCGTCGCCGGGCTTAAAAGCATCAACTTCTCGACGGCTCCCGCGGCGCGGTTTTTGCTCGTCGCTTCCAGCATCCGTCCGAGCAGGATCAGCGTCAAGATGACGCCGGCGGTTTCGTAATACAGGTGCATCGCCGTCTCGGGATGCCCGGACCAGACGAGGACCGTATTCCAAAGGCTGTAGACGAACGCGGCGCCTGCTCCGACCGCGATCAACGAGTCCATATTCGGATCGGCCCGATACAATCGATAGAAGCCGATGCGAAAGAAATCGCGGCCCACCGCCAGTATCGGCAGCGACAGCAGCAGTTGGACGCCCGCATAGCGGCCCGGCGCGCTCGAGGGACTGAGCGCGGAGGGAAGGGACAGCCCGACCATTTCCGCCATCGCCAAAACGAAAAGCGGGGCGGTGAAGGCCGCAGCGAACGCGAGCTTGCGCCGCAGGGCGGCGAGTTCCCCGTCGCGGCGATCGCGCGTCTTCCCCGGATCGGCGTCTTCCGCCGCGATCCCGTAGCCGGCCCTCTCGACCGCGCCGCGAATCCGATCCACCGAGGGTTCCCCCGCGGAGAACGAAACACGCGCGGTTTCAGTCGCCAGGTTCACCTGGGCAGAGGAAACCCCCTCGACGCCCGACAAGGCTTTTTCCACATGGAGTATGCAGGAGGCGCAGGTCATCCCTTCGATGCGGACGGTGAGCCGGGCGTCTTCCGTTTTCACGCGATCACTCCCAGCTTCGCACGAGGGTCACGACCTCGCCGATCTTCTCGTCGATTTGATTTTGCTTGCGGGAACGCACCGCGTCCGCGACGCAGGTCCGCAAATGCCCGTCTAAAACGCTGAGCCCGACCTCCTTCAAAGCCGAGCGGATCGCCTTGATCTGCTGGGCGACGTCGACGCAGTAGCGCCCTTCCTCGATCATTTTGCGGATGCCGCGGACCTGTCCTTCGATTCGATTGAGCCGCTTTAATTGGGCTTCGTGTTTGCTGGGCATGGTTCCTCCGGGGTCCCCCATATACTATACCCATGTAGAGTATTTGTCAAGGGCTTTGTGCTAGGATAGGACGGAGGTTCGCGCCGCCTTATCGGCGCGCTAGTCTGCGAGGCGGCCGAACTCCCTCGCGGCCAAACAGCCCCCGGCAATCGCGAAGCACGCCAGCGGCGCGCGATAAGCGGCCTGCACCCCGAACGCGTCCGACAGCCAACCGAAGCTTTGCTGCCCGAGCAGGAGGAGCGTCATCATCACAGTATATTCGATCGCCAACAACTGCCGGTAGCGGTTCGGATAGTCGGCGACTAAAATAGTCGCCGACAGGGGAAAGACGGGCGCGAGCGCGAAGCCCGAGAGGGCGATTCCCCAATCCCATCCCGCCAGCACCGCCGCGAAGCACGCCCCGCCGGCGACGATTCCCGCGATCGGCAGCAAACGCTCGGCCCAGGGCTGCAGGAGCCAGGCGACCAAACCGCGCCCCGCGGCCAGTCCGATAAAGAAACCCGCCAGGACCTTGCCCGCGGACTCCAGTGAGTGCCCGCGCGCGACGAGATAGGTCGCCGCCCACGTAGAAAGGGCGACCTCCCCCAAAACATAGATGCTCAAGCCGGCGACGAGAAGCCACGCGTCGAGACCGAATCCCCCCCGGCGCCCGCCGCTTTCCTCATGAGAGTGAACTTCGCGGGGTCTGCGGTAAGCGACCGCGACCGGAACCGCCAGAAAAGCAAACGGCGCCAACAGCGCCGGCCCGAAGGGCGCGCGTGCGGCCGCCCAGGGGAGATAAAACGCGGGCAAGGACGCGAAGACGCCGTAGCAGACATGGAGCGCGCTCATGACCCGCCCGCGGGTTCTGGCGGGAGAGGCGGCGATGGCGTACAGATTCGCCGACAGGCCGACACCCGCGTTGCCCGCCCCCCAAACCACGCCTGCCCCCAGAAGCGGCACAAGAGACGCCGCCCCTACGACGCAGAACGCGGCTAAGCCCTGAAACACGGAGGAGAGGGCCAAAAAACGACGCTGCGGCCAGGCGAGGAGCAGGCGGGTCGAACCCATCATCATCAGCAGCGCCCCCAAACTGACCGCCGAGACGAAGGAGGCGGTCGCCCCGTAACTGAGGTGCAGACGGGTCCCCAACAGCGGGAGCATCGGGCCTCGTAAATTGTCCAAGGACGCCGTCACCGCCATACAGACCACAGCCAGAGCGAAGAGTCCCCCGTCCAGACGCGTTCCAGGGTCAGGAACGACCTCGGCCGCCGGGGGGTGGGAGGGGATCGAATAGGCGGGGACGGCCGGATCGGCTTGCATGCCTCAAAAGCATAGCAAGCCGCTGGGATGGGGGTCCTAAAATAAACCCGAATTCGGACCAGATTTTGCTTCCCAGCCCCATTTCCCGTGCTACAATGAGGTGAGTAAGTTAGAGCCCCGTGTTTACCGCCTTTTCGGAGATGTTCTTTCCTAAAGCGTGTGAGTCGGAGCTTAAAAATAAAGACTTACACGTCGTATCATCAGAGGATTCATTAGCATGAAAGGCAAAGTAAAGTGGTTTAACGACCAGAAGGGCTTCGGATTCATCACGCCGGAGGACGGCTCCAAGGACCTGTTCGTCCATCATTCTTCGATTCTGGCCGACGGCTTCAAGACGCTCGCGGAAAATCAGAGCGTCGAATTCGAAGTCGAGCAGTCCGATAAAGGACCGCGCGCGGCGAACGTAAAGCCCCTCTAAGCGGCTCGTTCACCGATAACAGAAGGCCCGCGCCGAAAGGCGCGGGCCTTTCTTTTTCTCTTACTGCGGTCAAATTCGTAAAATGGGGGCCCTATGCACCGGCTCAAATCCATCGACAAAGAAACCGACATCCCCGCCTGCTACGCGTCGACCCCGATCGGAGATCTGCTGCGGTTTCACAACCTCGCCGCCGCGCTTAGGGAAATCCAACAGGCGGAACTCCTGATCGGCATGTGCATGGACAGCCGAAAAAGCCTCCGCATCCCAGACAATTTCGCGTTCATTCTGCGCGCCGGCGGAGCCAACCTCCGCTACAGCGAGTTCAAGGTATCCTACGCAGTGGCCGTCGGCGGGGTGCGCCATATCGCGCTGATCGGACATACCGAGTGCGGAATGGTCAACCTGATCGCGCGAAAGAAGATCGTGGTGGACGGCCTGGTCGACGTCGGCTGGGACCGGGAAGCCGCCGAGGATCACTTCACGACCTTCGCCCCGATGGTTGAAATCGGCAACGAAGCGGATTTCATCTACTCCGAAACAAAGCGCCTTCGGGTCCGCTACCCTCGCCTCACGGTCGCGCCCTTCCTTTACAAAGTCGCCGACAACCGCCTCTATCTTCTCGCGGAACCCCCTTTGGGAGACTGACGCGATGCCCGAGGACCACCCCCCCCTGCCGCCCCCGAAGCCCTCCCCGTTCGAGGTCGGCGAGTGGCGGGAAATCATATTGGCCCTTCTTTGCGCCACCGCGACGCTTTTCGCGATCGGGGCGCTGTTTTTGCGCGACCCGAAGGACGCCGCGACCTTGCTCTCGGCCATCGGCCTGCACGTGGCGGGCGCGCGCGCGCCCGCGGTACTCTACTGCCTCGCGCGCGGACTTTCTCCGGGGTGGACGCTGCTGTTCAATTTCTACATCGAGGTTCTGATCGTCTTCATCGCGTACTACGGCTTCGTCCTGGTCGTACGCGAAGGACTCGAATCGAAGATCCTGCACATCGCGGCCAAGCAGGCCGAAGCCGCCGCGCAGCGGCACCGATCTCTGCTCAAACGCTTTGAACTGTTCGGCTTGTTTCTTTTGGTGCTGGCACCGCTGCCGATGACCGGTCCGGTCAGCGGGGCGCTGATCGGCTACCTGCTCAACGTGAAGCCTTGGGTCACCTTTTCGGTCGTCTTTTCAGGAACCTTCGTGGCCCTGGCTTCTTATGTGGCGCTGGGAAGGGTGGTGCTTTCCCGGATGATCGAGAACCAGAAAGGATACCAAGACGAGGCAACCTTGCTCCTCGCCTTCGTGATCGCGGGTTTCACGATCTACCACGTCAAAACGATCGGGAAATGGGTCGAGGAAACGGTTTCCGGGGACGCCGCGTGACGCTCAGAACGCGCTTTGTCCTCGTCATCCTGGGGCTCATGCTCCTCGCGCAGGCGATGTTCGGATCCGCGTACTACTTTCTCCAGAAGAAGGCCGAACTCGCCGAAAACTACAATCGCTCGATGCGCTCGCTGCGCTTCGCCGCCGCGGTCTGCCACGAGGCGAGCCTCACGGGAGACTGGAATCCGGCGAAATCCCACGCCTCCCTCCTGCGCGAGGATCTGCGCATCCGCTACGCCGACTGTTTCGACGGGAACGGCGCGCCGCTCACCGGGGAGGCGCCCGGCCCCGCCCCGGACGCTCCCGCCCCGGCGGGGGTTTGGGAAATTTCCCGTTCGTTCGGCCTGAATGGAGGGGAGGCCGGTCGCGTGCGCATCGGATTCGATGCCGCCGCGGTCGATGCGGAAATCGACGCGAACTTGGCCCGCGCCGTCTGGGACATGGCTCGCGTCGCCTCCTTCACTTTGCTGTTCGGATTTTTGGCCGCGGTGATGGTCGCACGCACGCTGACTCGCCCGATCGAGGCGATCGCCGCGGCGGCGAAGAAAGTCGAGGAGGGCGACCTCGGCCACCGCATTCCCGATGGAGGAGGGGCCGAGGAAGTCGAGGCGCTTCGGAGGAGATTCAATGCGATGACCGAACGCCTCGCTGAGACCGACCGGATGAAGCAGAGCTTCGTTCAGAGCTTCACCCACGACCTCAAAAACCCTCTTTCGGGCATCAAGGCCTGCATCGCCTCCATGCACGCGGGGAGCTTCGGGGAGATCAACGATAAGCAGCGGCGATATCTGGAATCCTCGCTGGAAGCGGCCGAACGCCTTTGGGACTACATCGACGACATCCTCTCCGTCATGAAGCTTCAAACCGGAGGCTTTCCCACCCGGGTTGAAGCGCTCGACGGCAGGGAGATCGCGCGGGAAAGCGCGGAATCCTTCGCGCTTAAGGCGAAACAGTGTCTCGTCGACCTAACGCGCGACATGCCCGACGAACTCCCGCAGGTCCGCGCCGACGCGCAGTTGCTGCGGCGGGTTTTCGACAACCTGATCTCCAATGCGCTCAATTTCACGCCCCGAGGCGGCAAGATCGTCGTGCGCGCCGAAAGGGAAAGGGAATTCGTTCGCTTCGAAATTCGCGACACGGGGCCGGGAATTCCCGCCAAGGATCTCGAGCGCGTTTTCGAAAGCTTCCATCAAGTCGAGAAGAACAAATCCAAAGCGCGCCGGAGCGGGACCGGCCTCGGGCTGGCGATCTGCCGCAGCATCGTCCGCGAACTCGGCGGCCGCATCTGGGCCCAAGCGCCGCGCGCCGGCGGCACCCGACTCTTCTTCACCCTTCCAGCCGCCTGAGACCTAACGGCCCGACGCCGGCGAGTCCGCGATTATTTTGAGCAGGATTCCCCCTTAGGACCGTCGCAGCCGAGCCGGCGCAAAATATCCTCCATCAAACACCACCGCGTGAACGCGGACTGAATCAGGTTCGCGCCCACGAACGCCGTGAAGGCGAACCAATAGGGATGGACCCAAAACCCCAACCCGAGGCTGATGAGAATAAACGATCCGGCGATGAGCCGGATGCGGTGTTCCAACTTCATGATTCCTCCAGGGCGCTCGAGCGCCGCCGCGCGTACAAGAAATACAGCACCGGAACCGCGGTGCGCGACAGCAGCGTCGACGCCACCTCTCCGGCGATCAGGGAAATCGCCAACCCTTGAAAGATCGGATCGAACAGGATGACGCCCGCCCCGACGATGACGGCCGCGGCCGTCAGCAGCATCGGCCGAAAACGCACCACCCCGGCCTCGATCACGGCGTCGCGCAGCGCGGCCCCTTCCGTCAATCTTAGTTCGATAAAGTCGACCAGGATGATCGAGTTGCGCACCACGATTCCGGCGCCGGCGATGAAGCCGATCATCGAGGTCGCCGTGAAGAAGGCCCCCATCGCCCAATGCGCGGGCAATATGCCGACCAAGGTCAGCGGAATCGGCAGCATGATCACCAACGGGATCGCGAAGGATTTAAACCACGCAACGACCAGGATGTAGATCAGCACCAATACGAGCGCGAACGCGATGCCCATATCCCGGAACACCTCGTAGGTAATCTGCCATTCGCCGTCCCATTTCAGCGCCGTTTCCAAAGAACTCTTCGGCTGCTCGGTGAAGTACTCGGTGAGAGTCACGCCGGACTCCCGCGCGAGCGCGGCGATCTTGGGACGCAAATTGAGGATCGCGTACACCGGACTCTCGACGGCCCCCGCGATCTCGGCTGTCACGTAGGTCACCGGACGCAGATTCTTATGGTAAATCGGGCGATCCAACTCCCTGTTTTCCTTGCGAATCATCTCTCCCAAAGGGATGGGCGTCCCGTTCATGGAGAAGAGCCGTATCCCTTCCGTCGCGCGCAGGTCTCCGCGAAGTTCGGGTGCCAGGCGGAGACGGATTTCCACGGGCTCCGGCGCGTCGTCGAGATGCGCCAGGCCCACCGTCTCGCCGGAGAGCGCGACCCCGACGGTCCTAACCACCGAGACCGGCATCAGGCCGTTGAGCGTGACCTTTTCGCGGTCGACGTGCAGGCGCCGCTGAGGCTGAACATCGGGAATGTAGGCGTCGACGTCCACGATTCCGCGAGAACCCTTCAGCAACTCGCGAACCTTTTCAGCGAAGCCTTCCCGCGCTTTTGCGTCCGGTCCGTAAATTTCGAAAACCATCGTCGCGAGTACGGGAGGGCCCGGAGGCACCTCCGCCACCTGGAGGCGGGCCCCGTAGCGGCGCGCGATCTCCGCCAAAGCGGGACGAACTTCGCCCGCAATGGCGTGACTCTGCCGAGAGCGCTCGTGCCGGTTGGAAAGCTTGACGACGATGTCGGACTGATAGGGGCGCTGCCGAAGGAAGTAATGCCGGACCAGTCCGTTGAAGTTGTACGGGGCCGCTGTCCCGACGTAATTGACGACCTGCCGGGCCTCGGGGATTTCGGCGAGTTTCGCCGCGATTTCCGCCGCCGCCCGCTCGGTGGTTTCGAACGGGGAGCTTTCCGGCAAGTTTAGGATCACCTCAAACTCGTCTTTGTTGTCGTGGGGCAGCATCTTGACCGTGACCGCCTTGAACGCGACGAATCCCGCCGCTCCCGCCAACAGCAAAAGCAGCGCCGCGAAATACCCCGCACGGAACTTCGCGTCGTCGAGCAAGCGGCCCATCGACGAGCGGTAGAGCCGGTCCAGTCGCCCTTCGGCGTGGGCGGAACCGCACTCCTTCGGCTTCCACCATTCGAGCAGACGGGAGAAGGCCCACGGGGAAACCATGAAGGCGATGACGAGCGAGAAAACCATCGCCACCGAAGCTCCTACGGGAATCGGCCGCATATAAGGCCCCATCAGCCCGCGCACGAACGCCATCGGCAGGATCGCGGCGATCACCGCCCAGGTCGCGAGGATGGTCGGATTCCCCACTTCCGCCGCGGCGTCGACCGACAACTGCCGCAACGAGCGGCCGTCCTTCAGCATGTAATGCCGATGGATATTCTCGACGACGACGATCGCGTCGTCCACGAGAATGCCGATCGAAAAAATCAGCGCGAACAGCGTGATCCGGTTGAGCGTGTATCCCATCAGGAAATACACCAGCAGCGTCAGCGCCAAGGTCACGGGTATCGCGATGAGCACGACGATGGCCTCACGAAAACCCAGCGCGAACGCGATCAAAAGGGCGACCGACGCCGTCGCAAGCAGCATATGGAAAATCAGTTCGTCGGATTTCTCCTTGGCGCTCTCGCCGTAATTGCGGGTGACGGCCAACTCGACCCCGTCGGGCAGCACCGCTCCGCGGGCCCGTTCGACGCGATGGAGAATCCGATCCGCCAGCATCGTCGCGTTCGTTCCGCGCCGCTTGGAAATCGACAAGGTGACGGCCTCGCGCGGCCGCACCGGCCCGTCCCGCGCACCGGCGACCGGATAGTAGCGGACGTCACTCTCGTCCTCGTCGGGACCGTCGCTCACCTCGGCCACGTCCTTCAATCGAACGGTCTCCCCGTTTGAAATTCCGACGACGATCGATTCCAGGTCGGACTTACTGCGAATAAACGCGTCGGTTTCCACTTCGACGGCGGTTTGTTCGCCCAAGAGACGCCCGGACGGGAGCCGCACGTTGGAAGCCTGGAGCAAACCCGAAACGTCCAGAGGCGTCAGACGCCGGCGGCGAAGTTTATCCGGAGAGAAATGAACCCGATACTGCCTTCGCCTCCCCCCGATCAGTTCGATTTCGGACACGTCCTCGATGCCGTTGATCTCGTCGCGAAGGGAGGCGGCCGCCTTGCGCAGCGCGACGGGATCGACGCCGTCGCCGTAGAGCGTCAACGCGAGAACCGGGACGTCATCGATGGAGCGCGGTTTGACCAACGGCCGCATCGCGCCCATCGCAAGCGCGTCCATGTTCGCCGAGGTTTTCGCGAAGATCCGCGTCGCGGCCTCTTCCGGGTCCGTGCCCACCTTGAACCGCACGATGAACATCGCGAACCCGGGCTCGGAAGTCGAGTAGATGTATTCGACGCCCGGAATCTCCCAGAGCTTCCGCTCCCCGACGCGTACGATGCGGGTCTCGACTTCCTTGGCGCTGGCCCCCGGAAACGGAACGAAGATGTCGAACATCGGGACGTTTATTTGAGGTTCTTCTTCGCGCGGCAGGTTCCACAGCGCGAAACCGCCGACGAACAGAGACGCGGCGACCACCAACGGCGTCAACTTCGAGCGGATGAAGGCTCCGGCGATGGCGCCCGCGATGCCGGGGGAGCGGGGTAAAGTCATTGCAGTTCTCCGAGCAGATTCTTTCCGATCTCCGCGACGGCCTCCTCGTCCATTCCGCCCGAGGCGGCGATCACCCGCGCCCGACCGGCATGCAAACCGTAGAACGTGCGCAAGCGCGCTTCTTCGGCGTCGGCGAGCCCCGACTCCGCGCGAAGCACTTCGAGAATGCTCTGCCGGCCTTCGCGGTACAGCGGCCTGAATTTCTCGATGGACGCCCGCGCCCGCCTCAGCATCTGCTCCGCCAACGGCAGCGTGCGGGCGGCCCCCTCGTAGGCGCTGCGGGCGCGCGCAAGTTCAATCTCGGCCGCCTCCCGCACGCGGCGGGCCTCGTCCGCACCCGCTTCCCCGCGCGCCTTTGCGGCCGCGGTTCGGGAAAGGTAGGTCGGATCCCCGAACGCAAGCGACGCCCGGACGCCGACCATTCGCGTCGCCGGATTCGAGGACAGATCGCGGCTGTGGGTCTCGATTCCCCCGAAGGCCTCGACGCGCGGAAGCAAGGTCATCCTCTCGGCGCGGCGTACGGCTGCGGCCGCCTCCGCGTTCAGCGCGGCCCGCCGAACATCGGGCCGCGAGTCGATCGGGGCGGCACTTTTTGTGAATTGAAACCCCGCGTCGTCCGTCGGCGACGACAGGGTCCCGCTCAATGTGATGCTCGCGGGATCGCGCGCCAGCAGCACGCCCAGAGTGCGCCCAATCGCTTCTCGCCCGGAATTCGCCTCCTCAAGCCGCACCCGGAGCCCGCCGAGCACGGCCTGAGCCGCTTCGTAATCGGACCCCAAGACCAAGCCGCGCGCTTTCAGTTTATCCGCGCTTCCAATTTCGACTTCAGCGGAGGCGATGCGCGCTGCCAGCGAATGCGCCAACGCCTCGATCATCAGCCCCCGCAGATAGAGATCGACGACGCTTTCGCGCAATCCCTGCCGACCCGCAAAAACGCCCAATTCGGCTTGGCGCTCCGAAACCCGCGCCAACCGGCGCCGCGAGTCGAGTTGGAACCCGGTAAACACCGGAACGCCTATTTCGATCCCGCTGGAAAAGTCATTGAGCGCTCCGGGGTCGTTGAGCGCGCCGATCGCGAAGTTCGCCGGCCCGAAATCCCCCTGTCTAAGCAGCGAACCGAAGACATAGACCGGATCGTCCCCGCGGGTAAAACCCGCCTTGGCCCTGAGAACCGGCAGACGGCTTAGATCCCAGACCGACCGCTCGGCCTTGGCCGCACGCAGCGCGGCTTCGGCGGCGGCCGTTCCAGGATTGCGCGCGAGAGCGGCGTCCACAGCCTCCGGGAGAGTCAGCGCGGCGGCGTCGGCGAAAGCCGCAAAAATAACGGCGACGGCCAGAACGGATAGAAAATGGATAGGGAACCTCATAGCGTCTAGATGCGATTCGCCCGAAAAGGATTCAGGCGAAAAGCGTACTATTTACTTGTATTTTTTTCGTGCACGCAGTTTCGCGCGCAATCGTTCCCGAAGGGTTCGGGCGGGCGCAGTCTGCGCTTGAAGATGAAAAACCGAAACCGTTCGGCGAAGGTTGCGGAGGAAGGCTTCGCAGGGCGCGCAGTCCTTCAAATGCCGATCGAGATGATCGCAAAAGGAGTCGTCGAGAGTCCCGTCGATGTAGTCGGATAGGCGCTTGACCAGCTGCTTGCAACGAAGCGCCTTCATGCGGACCGCCCGCTCATGTACGCGTCCAACCGATCCCGCAGAAACATGCGTCCCCGGTGCAGACGAGATTTCACCGCCGCGACGCTCAATCCGAGCACCGTCGCGGTTTCCTCGTTGGAAAGGCGCTCAATGTCCCGCAGGCTCAACACGAGCCGATAATCGACGGGCAGTTCCTGAAGCGCCTTGCGGACCGTCTCCTTGATCTCCCGTTTCTGAGCCGCCTCGTCGGGTTCGAACGTCCAATCCTTGACGTCGCCGGCCGCGGCGCGCCCGGCCCGGGCGGGATCGTCCAACAGCGGAACGAACGGCTCCCGTTTCCTTTTCCGATGGCGCATCCAGCAAAGATTGGCCGCGATCCGGTACAGCCAGGTCCCCAGATTGGAGTCCTTCCGAAATTTTCCGATCTTCTCGAAGGCCGTCAAAAAGGTCTCCTGATAGACATCCTCGGCGTCGGACGGAAGCCCGGAGCAGACGCTCTTGGCAAGACGGAAAATCTTGTCCTCGTAGCGGCGAATCAATTGATCGAACGCGTCCGTATCCCCGCTTTTGCTGGCGGCGATCAGACTATTTTCGCTGGGGAGGTCGGCGACGGATTCCTTCATCCTCCGCGATTCTAACACTTAACGGGGAGGTCTTCGGTCCCGCGGAACGAACGGCTTACTTGTAGCCGCGCTCCCAGGAACCGTACATCGGGTTCGGAAGCTGGAAATACAAAACCCCCCACGGGGAGTCGTCCGCGGCGGCCTCCGCTCGGGCTTTCGCGGCGTTCTCCGTGCCGTGAAGTTCGATCATGTCCCGGACGCTGTCTCCGATCAGAGCGACAATGCGCCGCGGACCGATGCCCTCGCAGCGTTCCTTCCCGCTCACGACGCATGCGCGCCGGATTTCCTTATTGTCGGGCTTGTCTTTGCGCGCGAGCAGCAAGTGGGTTTTCCCGTCGTAGAGACCGAACTTCTTAAGATTCGCGATCGTGTGGGCGTCTCGCTCCGCTTTGCGGTCGGTAATGTAGACGATTTTCCCGCCGGGAAGCGCCTTGACCTTGTCGAGAAATTCGCGCGCCCCGGGCACCAAAACAGCTTCCTCACGCTCGACCCACTTACCCCACGAATCGGGCGTATAACCCAAGCCCTGTGCGTAGCGTTCGATCTGATAGGTCGAATTGTCCAGGACGGTCTCGTCGAGATCGAGGACGACGGCCCAAGGCCCCTTCTCCTCGGCGACCGCTCCTTTCACCGCGGCGAACGCGCCGCGGAAGGTCTGCGCACAAATCGCGGCGTATTCGACCGAATCGGTGACCCACTGCACTTCCTTGTGCACCGCGACCTCGTCGGCCTTTACCGAAGACACCGCGAAGAAAACAATCAAAAACAAAAAATGCCGCATAGAGGCTCCTATTATTATGAGGTGGGGTCGTTCGTCAAGTTGTTTAAGTTGTTCAAGTTATTCGTTGTCCTGACAAAGAAGATATCTCAATAACTTGAATAACTCAAACAACTTGACGAACGGCCCCGAATCTATCCGTTGAGACGGAGTCCGCGTTCGTAGCGGTCGTTCATGTCCTGGGGAGAGCGGCCGAGGCGATATTCCAATTTCAGGAGTTGGTTCAGCAGCGCCTGACGCCAGACCCCTCGGGTCGTGAAGCGGACCGCGGAGGTCGTGGATAGGAACGGCAGGACGCGCGGACGGGCGCGTTCCCGGAGGATTTTAGAGAGTTCGGTGTCTTCGAAAATCTCGACGGCCGGGATCGACCGCGTCAGCAGTTCCCGGCGGAAAAAAATGCAGTGGTCGAGATAGAGAATGCCGTGGCGGGGTCGGACTCGGTTCGAGTACCAACTGGTAAAACGGAGCAAATAGTGATCCGCGTCGAAGCGATGCGTAAATCCCCCCCATTCCAACTCCTCGGCGTGATCGCGCAGCCATTCAAGGCCGGCGCGTTCCACCAAGGAACGGGGATGGTGCAGCAGGATCATATCCCCGCGACTCGCGTCGATCCCGCGCTGGAGACGCTCGGCACGAGTCTTCCCGGCGCCGCGCAAGACCTCGATGCCCTCCACTTCCATCAACCGCCGGAGGATGCGTTCGGTCCATTCCGTTTTCTCGTCGTTGAGAACCGGAAGGACCACGGAAAGCACGAGGCCGCCTTATCCCGCGCAGGACGCGCCGCCGAGAACGCAAAAGGCGGCGCAATGGGGATGGACGAGGCTGACGGGCTTGAGCGATTCGACGAGGGATTTTCCCATCGAGAAGCGATCGTCGTAGGCGAGCAAGGTACAGGCCTGGACGCGCAAAACGCCCTCACCCTTGCGCTTGACGAGCATCCGCGAACTCGCGCACATCACCGAAGCGGGCGCCTTCTTCAGGAGGCCCCAGCACTCCGTGGTGATTTCGGGGAACTCGGCGGACTCGTCCATTTCAGGGAAGACCGTCAGCACTTTCGGATCGGACGCGTCGAGCGCGATTTTAAGACGCTCGAACAGCGCCCGGTAGCCGTCCTTCGAGGCCCCCGGCTCCTCGTCGGTCAACGCCCTTCCCGCGACGCCGACCGGAAACCCGTTTTCCGCGAGCCAACGCAGTCCGAGTACGGCGGCGTCGAACGCCCCTGCGCCGCGTTCGCCGTCGTGCACTGCGGCCGTATGGTGGTCCAGAGAAACCCGGAAACGAAGTTTCGCGCCGAAACGCCCCTTGAGCGAAAGCAGGTCCGCACGCCGGTTCATCAACGGTTTCATGGCGTTGGTCAGGATCAGAACCTCGAAACCGCGCTCCAGGCAGAGCGCGGCCATCGCCGTCATCTCCGGATTGAGGAACGGTTCTCCCCCGGTAAAGCCGATCTCGCGCGTCCCCAAGCCCTCAGACTCGATTTCATCGAGAAAGGGGCGCAGATCGGCGACCGACAGGTACGCCAAACGGTCGTTCCTAGGGGAGGATTCGATGTAGCAGTGGGCGCAGGCGATGTTGCACAGCGTCCCCGTATTCACCCACAGCGTTTCCAACCTCGTCGGGGAAACGGTCGCGCGGGCCTTTCCTCCGGCCGTGACGGCCGGGTCCGACCATTTGGGCCGGGCGTCCTCATAGCCCCCATGAAGCCCGGCACGACGGGGCTCCGCCCCGTCAGCAGCAGCCGGCATTCGCGTCCGCGTCCGCGACGGTTTTTTTGAACGGGACGTCGAGACCGCAGTCCTTGAAGATCCCGTAGTGGACGCTCGTGCCGCCGATGAAGACGAAATGCCGCTTGAACCGGGACTCCGAGAGCATCAGCGAGGTGTTCGCGCAAACCTCGTGCGCCTTCCCGGCGAGGAAGCGATGATGATCGTCCAAATCGAAGTACTGCGGACATTCCGTCATCGTCCCCTTGTAGACGACCGCCTGCCCGAAATCCTCGCAGGCGTCCTCCAGCGCGGGGATCTTGAAGAGCCGGTAGGTCGCCGAATAGAACCGAATGTGTCCGGCCTTCGCGCGAACGTCCTTGTTCCCCAATTCGAGCGGCCGCGATTCCACCAGCCGCGGGTCGGAAAAGCCGGCCTTGCGCGCCAGGCGAAGGAAATCGTTCCAATAAAGCGCCCCGGACAGGCATTCCCCGTAAAGCACCTTGTCTTCCCGGAGTTCCTCGGGAACGCGCCGATCGGCGTACACGTCGGAGAAGTACAGTTCCCCACCGATCTTCAAGACCCGCCACGCTTCGCGAAGCACCGACTCCTTGTTTTTCGCCAAATTGATCACGCAGTTGGAAACGATCAGGTCGAACGACGCGTCGGACAATCCGGCCTCGTAGAGACGTTCGATGTTGCCGTTCTTGAACTCGACGTTCGAGCGCGCGTACCCGAAGGTCTTCGCGTGATGATCCAGATGCTTGCGGGCGACGAGAAGCTGCTCTTCGGTCATATCGATCCCGACGACCCGGCCCTTCGGCCCGACCAACTGGGACAGCACGTAGCAATCCCGCCCGGAACCCGAACCCAGGTCCAGCACCGAAAGTCCGTCGACGTCGTGGGGGACGATCAACCCGCAGCCGTAGTAGCGGGACAGCACTTCGTCGTGAACCTTGCCCAGCGCCTTTCGAATGTAATCCGGGGTTCCCGCGGTATCGCAGCAGGCGTCGGTTTTCAAATCCGTGCTGGAAGCGAGCGTTTTCCCGTAATATTCACGAACGTCTTCTTCGACCTTCGAACTCATGACGATCCTCCGGGGGGGGATGTAAGACAATTCTACCCAACTATTAGTGCGGCGAGAACCCCCAATGTTACGCCCTCCGGACGGCCGAAAGACCCGACAAACGATAGGCCCTTCGGTGCTATAATCCCTTTATGAAAAACACCCTCTTCGCCGCGCTGACGGCCCTCGTTCTCTCCACGTCCGCGTACTCCGCCGCCCCGGATTCGATCGAATCGCTGCGGGCGACCGCCGCCGCTCCCGTCGTCTCCCCCTTCCGCCGCGCCTTCAAAGCCAGCCGCTTCCTCTCCTTGAGCGGCTGGGTGACCCTGCGCGGAAACGCGTCCGTCCGCGAGGGAGCGACCTTCCTCAGCGTCCCTGTTTCCGGGAACACAACCCTTTACGGCTCGGGCGCGCGTACCGGCACCGTTTGGATCAACAAGACGGTCATGGTCCGCCTCTATCCCGGCCAAACCTTCGTCAACGAGACGGTCCCCATTTACGAATACGTTCCGGTCTACGACGGAGGGCGCTACGTCGGAAGCACGAACGTCTCCGGCTCCGTGCGGATTTCCGGGACGCTCTCCGGGTCCTGGCTGCAGTTGTCCGGATCCGGGAATCTCAGCGGAACTTTGTTCGTCAACGACCGCCGCTGATCCTTCGGCGATGGGCCCTAGGGGAACACCCCCTTCTTCTTTATAGGCAATATCGTTGCCCTTCATTTTGGAGGGACGATGGAGCAAAAATCGACACGGCTTTCGACCGACTTCCTTTCCGCTGAACGCGCGGCCCAAGAGGCGCTCCTCTCGGACTTCGAACGGATCGAAGGCGTGCCGCTGATTCGTCAGATTCTGGACCTCGTCCCCGACGGCGTGCTCATTCTCAACCCCGAGCGTCAAATCGTTTTCTGCAATCGCGCGATGCTCAACCTGCTTCACGTAGACGATATCAAACAAACGCTCGGACTCAGACCCGGCGAAGCGCTGCAGTGCATGCACTCCACGGAGTTCGCGGGCGGCTGCGGCACCACGGAGTTCTGCCGGGAATGCGGCGTTTCGAAGGCGATCCTCGCCGCGGGGAAACTCGGGGCGGGAGAGTCGGAATGCCGCATCCTGCGCAAGGACGGTGTCGCGCTCGACCTGCGCATCTCCACCGGCGTTTTCGAACTCCACGGAAATCGCTACATCGCCTTCACTCTCTCGGACATCGCCGACGAGAACCGGAGAAAGGCGCTCGAACGTATCTTCTTTCACGACATCCTCAACACGGCCGGAAACCTGCGCGGCGTAACGGAACTCTTCAAAGACCCCGACGTCGCGGACAAGGAGTCCTTCATGGATATGGCTCACGACCTCTCGGAACGCCTGATCGAAGAAATCGAAAGCCAGCGGCAGTTGACGATGGCGGAAAATCAGGAATTGATTTGCGAACCGTCTTCCTTCAACTCCAAGGATTTAATGGATGAAATCGTGCGGGCCTATCGCATTCATCCGGTCGGACGGAGCCGGATCCTCCGCTTGGATCATCGAAGCGCGGCCCTCATGATCCATTGCGACCGGACGATTTTGGGACGGGTCCTCGGGAATCTCCTCAAAAACGCGCTGGAAGCGACCTCCGTCGGAGGAACCGTCACCCTCGGCTGCAAAGCCTATGAGGACCGGCTGGAGTTCTGGGTTCACAACGATGCCACGATGTCCGATCCCGTACGGCGTCAGATTTTCCAACGGTCGTTCTCCACGAAGGGATCCAACCGCGGTTTAGGCACCTACAGCGTCAAACTGCTTACCGAACGCTATCTGGGCGGCACCGTCGGCTTCACGACCACGCCGGGAGAAGGGACCCGCTTTTTCTCTCAAATTCCTCTCGGCACTTCACCGGGCGGGAATTGCTAAACTCGAATTTGAATTCACGGAAGGAGACGCCATGACGACCCTCGCTCAAACCCCGACCAATTCCGACTCTCTCCGCCTGCGCCCCCGGCGCGGCGTGTATAAGAAAGTTGTTGCGGCCTCTTTGGAAGACGCGGCCTTCTTCGAAGATTTCGACATCGCCTACCGCGCGCTCACGGCGATCCTCTTCAACTTCTCCTCCTCGGGACACCCGGGCGGGAGCATTTCCGCCGGAAAAACCATGGCCGGCCTCATTTTCGACACGATGGACTACGACTTCTCAAAGCCCGACCGAGAGGACTCGGACTTGATCGTTTTCGCCGGCGGCCACAAGGCGATGGGCATGTACGCGATGTGGGCTATTCGGGACGAACTGGTGAAGACCGCCCGACCGAAACTCCTCGGAACCTCGAAACGCCGCCTGCGCTTCGAAGACCTGCTGGGCTTCCGCCGCAACCCGACTCAAGGCACGCCTCTGTTTAAGAAGTTCGACTCGAAACCGCTGGACGGCCATCCCACGCCGATCGTTCCGTTCGTGCCGGTCGCAACCGGACCCAGCGGGGTCGGCATCTGCTCGGCCGTCGGCCTAGCCGCCGGCGCGCGCGACGCGTACGGGAAGAACTGCCCGGTCGTTCACATCATCGAAGGGGAAGGCGGGATGACCCCCGGCCGCGTCCACGAGGCGATCGCCGCGGGCGTCACCAACGGCCTCTCGAACACCTGGCTCCACATCGACTGGAATCAGGCCTCGATCGATTCCGACGCGGTCTGCGCTCTCGACGGGACCCCCGGCGACTACGTCCAATGGGATCCGGTCGAGTTGATGCGTCTGCACGACTGGAACGTGGTCTACGCCGGAAACGGCCACGACGTCGCGAACGTGCACACGGCCCTGAGACTCGCTGGAGAGATGGACAACGACCTGCCGACCGCGATCGTCTACCGGACGATCAAGGGCTGGCGCTACGGCGTCGAGGGCAAAAAATCCCACGGCGGCGGCCACAAATTCGGCTCCGAAGGCTACCACGCGGCGCTTCGCCCGTTCGAAGAGCGCTTCGGGATGGAATTCCCAAAACTCGAGCAGGGAATGGACTCGAAGGCGCACGAGCAGGCCTATTGGGACACGCTTACCGCGATGCGAAAAGCGATCGCCGCGCATCCCGGTTTCGCGAAAACCGCCGCCGACCGAGTCCAAGCGGCGAAAGACCGGCTCGACGCGAGCCGCCGCACGCCGCGCCCGGGCCCGAATCTCTCAAAGATCTACGGGAATTCCGTCGACGCGAAGAAGACCCCGAAGGAATTGGTGAACGAACCCGGATCGGGACAAACGCTCCGCGGCGCGCTCGGCGACTCTTTGGGCTACCTGAACCAGCTCTCCGGCGGATCCATTTTGGCCTGCGCCGCCGATCTGCTCGATTCGACGAGCGTCTCAGGCGCCGGGAAGGGCTTTCCGGGAGGATTCTTCCACCCGAGCACGAATCCACAATCGCGTTTGCTCGCCGTCGGCGGCATCTGCGAGGACGCGATGGGCGGGATCATGGCGGGCATCTCCGCCTTCGGCCGCCACATCGGGGTTTCGAGCTCTTACTCGGCCTTCATCGCGCCGCTTGAACACATCCCGGCGCGCTGCCACGCGATCAGCCAGCAGTTCCGCCGTGAAATGACCGGGGAACCGTACCGCCCCTGGATCATGATCAACGGCCACGCCGGCTCGATGACGGGCGAGGACGGTCCGACTCACGCGGACCCTCAGCCGCTTCAGATGTACGCGGGGAATTTCCCCAAGGGCAGGGTGATCACCCTCACCCCGTGGGACCCCAACGAGGTGTGGCCGCTGCTTGTCGCGGCGCTCAAGGCCCGCCCGGCGGTCATCACCCCGTTCGTCACGCGTCCGAAGATGACCGTGGTGGACCGAAAGAAGCTCGGGCTTCCTCCGGCGTTCATCGCCGCGCAGGGCGTCTACGCGATGCGCCGCGCGAAAACGAAGAAGACCGTCGTTTTGCTGGGACACGCGGCGGGCTCGATGTTCGTCGACTTCGTGCTTCCCCGCCTCGACAAGGAAAAGGCGAAGCTGAATGTATTCTATGTGTCGAGCTCCGAGCTCTTCGATCTCCTTCCGCCGAAAAAACAAGAGGAGATCTTCCCGGAAGCGCTCACGTACGGCGCGATGGGCATCACGGACTTCACGCTCCCGACGCTGTACCGTTGGGTGCGCTCGAACAAAGGCCAGAAGGCCAGCGTCTATCCGTTCAGCCGGGATCATTATCTCGGCAGCGGGGATTGGACGAAGGTCCTCGAGGAAGGACGGCTTGACGGTCCCGGCCAGTGGAAGGCGGTTAAGGCGTACCTAAAAGCGCGCTGACGGACGGAATAGGCGTTTCCGTTTCCCTTCTCCCGCGATTTCGTCGACCGGGCGGGATCAAACCGCACTCCCCCCCGATCGCACATGCACATCGCGCTGCGGAAACGGAATCTCGATCTTCGCCCGGCGCAACGCCTTCTCCAGCTCGAAATAAATCAGGCTCTTCGTATGAAACTGCTTGCGCGGATCCCGTATCCACACCAGCAGCTCAAAATTCAACGACGAATCCCCGAAGCCCAAGAAGCGCACGCTCGGCCGCGGCTCGGAAAGAATCTCCTCATGCGCCGTCACGCTCAGCGCCGTCTCCCGCACCCTCTCCGTATCGCTGCCGTACGCCACGCCGAAGAAGCCGCCCAGCACCGTCAAACTCGTCAGGTTCACGCCGACGGACTGAATCGCCACGAGCACCGAAACCGCGATCATCGTGTAGTGCAGCATGCGCGTCAAGGCGTAGCCCAGCCCGCGCTCAAAGGACAGCCGCGACCCGAATTGCGAGCGCAGCAGCTTTTGGATCAGGCGCGAAAGCATCGTCCCGCCGACGATAATCATCGTCGCGGCGAAAAAACTCATCACGCTGACCGGCGAGTCCCCCAAAGTGAAGATAGGGGCGGTAAAGATCTTCTGCAGCAGTCGAAGTCCCTCGGTCGGATTAAAATCGATCATGGTTGTCGTCGGCCCCCCAAAACCCGTGGATATCCCGATTTTAGCCGATTACGCGGAAGTTCCGCCGCGGTTTCGCGAGGATCCGCTGATATCCCCGTGGATATCCCCTTGCGCGTACAGAATCCGTCTCTTACAATCTTCACTAATGAAAGATCCCGTATCGGAATACGCCGCCGAATCCCGGCAGGCGCTGTACTTTCTCGACTCGATCATCGAGGCGATTCCGAATATGGTCTTAGTAAAGGAAGCGCGCGACCTTCGATTCGTGCGCTTCAATAAGGCCGGAGAGGAACTTCTGGGGCTGCCGCGCGAGGAGATGATCGGAAAAAACGACTACGACCTTTTCCCGAAGGAGCAGGCGGACTTCTTTACCTCCCACGATCGATGGGTTCTCAAATCGGGGGAACCGCTCGACATCCCCGAGGAACCCGTCGACACTCCCAACGGGAAGCGCTGGCTGCATACGCAGAAGATTCCGCTTTTGGGCCCGGACGGCAGTCCCGCGTTTTTGCTCGGGATCTCGCGGGATATCACCAAACACCGAATGCTCGACCGAGAGCGGGACGATCTGATCGCGGTGGCGAGTCACGAACTGCGCTCCCCGGCAAGCGCCATCGTGGGGTCCCTCACGACGCTCGCGGACGCGCTGGGCGATGCGATCCCCCCGGACGCGTCCGAAACCCTCGCGCTGACCCTGGAAAACGCCGAGCGCCTGGTCCATCTGCTCGACGACTGCCTCGACATGTCTTTACTGACCGCCAAGAATCTCCGCTTCGACGCGGATTCCTTCGATTTGGCCCGTCTGTTGGAGGACGCGATTCGTCTCAACGGTCCTTACGCCATACGACTCGCGTCTCACTATACGCTCTCCGATTCTCTCCCGTCGGCTCCCGTCCGGGGCGATCGCCACAAACTGATGCAGGCGCTGACGAATCTGTTGACGAACGCGGCGAAGTTCTCGCGAAAGGGAGCGTCGGTCGTGGTTTCTTTAATGGAACAGGGGGAATCGTACCTCGTCTCGATCGAGGACCGCGGTCCGGGCATCCCGGAAGAGTTCCGAAGCCGCATCTTCCATCGGTTCTCCCGCTCGCGCTCGGACGCCACAGCGGCGATGGAAGGCTCGGGACTGGGCCTCGCGATCACCAAGCGCATCATCGAAGCCCATGGGGGAAGGATCGGCTACCGCTGCGAATTCACGCGGGGAACGACCTTTTACTTCACGGTTCCGAAAGCGTCAGACGTGAAGAACGCGCAATAGATCCCGCTGTTCAATCAACCCAATCGGGTGCTTCCGCTCCATATCCTCGACCACGGCGATTTCGCCGAGATTATGGCGATGGAAAAGACGCAGAATTTCCGGGAGTCCCGTCTCCGGCGTGACGATCGGCGTGTCGGAATCGGCCAAATTCCCGGCCGTCGCGCGCCGAGCGGAAGCGGAGCCGTACAACTGGTCCCGAATCTTCCGGAAATGGATCATCCCGACGTAGGCACCGGTCTTATCGACGACCGGAAAGTCATGGAAGCGGCTGCGCTCGATGAACTCCAGCACGGCGTCGAAATCGCTTTCCGAGGGGAGGAAGTTGATGTTGGTGCGCATCAGATGGCGGGCGGTCAGCGCCCCCTCGGTCTTCGGAAGAGTTCCTTCGTCACTCGCCTGCTTGAGCAGGCGGTTCATCCCGGGTCCCGGGCTGATCCAGGTCCGCTGTAGGAAACCCGGGCGCAATAAGGTGACCGCCTTAACCTCCCCGGCTTCAATGAGAGTCCGCTTCACGAACATCGGACCGCTGATCTCGAACAGGGCGACCGCGGCGAGCAATATCGTGTTGAGTTTTGCGGCGACGGGATGGACCCAATTTGCGGTGATCGCCGCGCCGAGAGAGATGGCGACGCTCCCCTGACAGAGCAGCCCCAGCCCCGTCGATTCGGGAACGGTCGCGTCCGGGCCCTGCGCGAGCACGGCACGCCGCACGCCCCAATACTTCGCCCCTGCGCGCGCAGCGATGTAGACCACGCCGAGCAAGCCGAGATGCGGCAATTCTTCCAAATGAAGCGCGTAGCCCGCCAGGACGAAGAACAGAGAGAAGATCGGCAT
>PFUL01000119.1 GCA_002790095.1 Elusimicrobia bacterium CG_4_9_14_3_um_filter_62_55
CAGGTAGATTTGGGTAGTCTGGACCGACTCATGCCCTAGCCAAAGAGCGATCATGGAACGATCCACGCCAGAGTGCAGCAATTCCATGGCCGCCGTGTGGCGTAGGACATGCGGTGATACCCGCTTGCGCTTGATGGACGGACAGATAGCCTGCGCTGCTCGGGCGTACTTGGCCACCAGATATTGAACGCCGTCGGGGCTGAATCGCCCGCCATGTCTATTGGGGAAGACGACATCGGTGGGCGCCCCGCCCCGCTCCTTTATCCAGGCCCGAAGCACGATCCGCGTGTGGCGAGTAAGCGGCGTACAACGCTCCTTGCGTCCTTTGCCCCGACACCGGACATGAGCGCCTATATCCAGGCTGACATCCTCACTGCGAAGTCCGATAAGTTCCGAAAGACGAAGGCCCGTCTGAATGGCCAGCAATAAAAGGGCGTAGTCGCGGCGCCCCGTACGGGTTGCTCGATCCTGCGCCGAAAGGAACGCTTGTATTTCCGGCCGCGTCAGAAAGTCGACCAACGGGTGGTCCTGTCGTTTGTCGGGGATGGCCAAGACCCGCTGGATGAGGTTGGATTGTCCCGGTTCCTGAAAAGACACATACCGAAAGAACGAGCGGATGGCGGTCAGTCGGAGATTGCGACTTTTTGCTTCGTTGCCGCGCTTCTTTTCCAGATGCTCAAGGAATGCGCCGATAAATGACGCGTCTAAATCCTCCAGGCCGAGGGACGAGGGAGGCTTCTTCAAGCGATCTTGAGCGAAGCGAAACAACAAACGGAATGTGTCGCGGTAGGATGCGATCGTATGCGGGCTGGCTCGTCGTTGAGCTATGAGGCGATCGGTAAAGAACGACTGAAGCAGTGCGGGCAGAGAATCTATGGTTGTCATTGAGCAGCCTCCCATCGTTTTTCAAGTCGGCCCGTCGTCAACGCTAAGAGTTCCGGAACGGCGGACAAATACCAATAGGTGTCTTCCACGTGGCCATGGCCGAGGAACGTGGACAACACCGGCAGGCGCCGCTCCACGTCGACGCCGGAGCGATACCATCCCAGCAGGGTTCTGACCGCGAATCGGTGTCGAAAATCGTGCAGCCGCGGGCCGGAACTCGCCGAGGGCTTGCGAAGCCCGATCCGGCGTGAGAGGCGGATGAACGTCCACCGGACCATGCAATCGGTGATGGGACGCCCTTGGTCGGACAAGAAGAAGGCCCCGGAGTTGGGAAACCGATGGATAGCGTCCCGCCGTTTGACGTATCGCCGAAGCGTTCGGGCGGTAGAACGGTGCAGGGGAACGAACCGTTCCTTGCCGAACTTGGCATGTCGTATTCGCAGAAGGCCCTGAAGGATGTCTACGTCGTTGCGCTGGAGACCGATGGCTTCGCTTACGCGCAATCCGGTAACGGACAAAAGACCCAGGAGCGTGGAGTAGGTCCAGGGCCGTAGTCCCACGCTCGAAGGAAGAGTTTTAGCCGTTTTTACCAACAGCCTGATCTCGTCATCACGATACAGATAGGGCGTGCTCCTCGGGTAGCGGCCGGGGAACAATCCCAGGGGCGGAACTTCGGTCCGAGGATCGGTAGCGCTTCGATAGCGGGCGAACCCCCGGACGAAGCCGAGTCGCTGGCCGCATACGGCCGGATGTACACCTGGGGACTGTCTGACCCAACTCAAGGCGAGCGCCGTGGTGATATGAGAAGCCCGTTTTCGTTCCAGAAAATCCACGAACTTGCGGAGCTCAGCGCCTGCCGAGACCAGCTTGAATCCCAGGGATCGGCGCAACGCCAGGTAATCTTTGAGGGCTCTTCGCAAGGGATTCATCGTGAGCCTCCCGGCCAAGACAGAGCCAGCGGACGCAGAGATGTCAGGTCCACCTTGGCGTAAATCGAAGTAGTATCGGCGCCTCGGTGTCGTAGGAGTTGGCCGATTTCTGTCAGCGACGCTCCGCGACGCAGCATGTTTGTGGCCAGGGAATGGCGAAACAGGTGTGCTCCTTGGCGAGCGGAAGAAACGCCGGCGCGTTCCAACGCTCTCTGGACTATGTCGCCCACCGACCCGGCATGGCTAAACCCTTGGCGCGGAGCTCGGCTACGGATGAATACTCTTCGGCTTGAACACGGCGGCCGGCTCTTCTTGAGATAGCTCGCCAAGGCCCGCCCGACGTTATGGGGCATGGGCAGGCGGGCTTGCCGCCTCCCCTTCCCTCGAACGGTTATAGCGCCGGTCTCCCAGTGAAGATCGTCAAGCGTCAGGATCATGACTTCGCCCGCCCGCAGGCCCAAATGCGCCAACAACATCAAAACAGCATAGTCGCGACGACCTATAGGCGTTCTGCGGTCACAGCCTCCAAGAACCCGTCGCACTTGGTCGGGTGATAGGAACTTGGGCAATGTCGACAGCCGCCAGGTGGCGATGGTGGGTACGCAGGCGGCCAGATCGGTTTTGACGAGATCTCGATGACGGAGGTGGCGCAGGAAAGAACGCAATGCCGACACCATGAGCCCCGCGCGCTTTGGGCAAAAATCGCGGGCATGGCGCTGGACATGCCCCGTAATGTCCGTCGCACGCAGCCGATCGAACCTGAGGGGTCTTCGTTCGAAGCGCTCAGCGAGGAACCGCCGGACGAAAGGCAGGTAGTTGGTTGCCGTCGCCTGAGACAGCCCGCGCTCGTCAAAGAGGTAGCGTTCGAAATTCTCTTCCGCGAGTTCTCGCGCATTTTTTGCGCGAGGTGGCGCTTCCGAGGGCAAAATCCCTTTATGGCGCAAGAAGGCCAGGTAACGTTTCGAAACGGAATGCTCGCCGCGCCGAACACGCCACCGCCTCTTACGAAACCGGAAGTAACAGGCGACCGTGGCCGGAGTCAGGTCCTTGGCCTGGAAACCTCGCTGTTGCAGCCATTGGCTGAGGACCGCCACCCATCGGATCTGCCAGGTGGCGTATACCGGGTAATAACCCTGCTCATGCAAAAGAGCGGCGTATTCGTCGGAGTAAGGGCCCAATGGGCCCTCGTGCATGTATGTACGGATTTTGGGATTAAGGAATTCATGGGCCATATTCTTCTCCTTATTCATTGGGATTACTGATGAGAAGAACAAAAAACTATGCCGAGTCACCAAGCCTAAAACTGCGGCCTTCCGACGGAGAGCCCCAGGCAACTCGGCATAGTCCTGAACCCGGCATAGTGGCGCAGCACGTGCGGCGAGACGCGGCGCGTTACCCCTGCTTGGCGGGCGTAGTCTTTGAGCCGCCGCCATAGGTGGGTGCGGCGCAGAGGTCCGCCGCGGGCAGTCAGAAACAGGACGCCGGCGATCTCCGGAAAGCGTCGCCTTCTAAGGGCGCGGTAGCGCTCCAGCGCCTGGCCGGCGCGGCGACCGAAGGGAACGATGCGCTCGCGACCGCCCTTGCCGCGCACGCGCAAAGTTCCCGTGTCGAGTTCGATCTGCCCGGCCTCGAGGCAGACGAGTTCGCTGATCCTTAAGCCCGTCGCGTAGAGGAGCTCGAGGATCGCCTTGTCGCGGATGTGGACGAAGCGAGGACCTCCGGGCTGTTCCAATAGGCGGGTGATCTCATCGCGGGTCAAGGGCTCGGGCAGCTTTGGCCGGAGCCTGGGGAGTGGGATTCCAACGGTCGGATCGACCGCTCCCAGGAATCGGTAGAAGTGTCGCAAGGCGATGATGGCCTGATGGATGCCACCCGGGCCGAGGCCGTTTCGCTGCCGGCTTTTCAGGTAGTCGCGCACGGCCTTCTGGTCGGCTTTTTCAGGAGTGCGGCCCCGGCCTTGGAGGTGGGTCAGATAGGCACGGACCGCGTAGCCGTAGGTCTCGACTGAACGTGGGGCGAGCCAGCGTTGCTCGGCGAGGTGCGCCAGAAAGGCGTCGAGACGAGAATCCACGGCCTCATGACCTTACCGTGGCTTGCCGAGGAAAGCAAGTGGAGCGCCGAGCTGGCAGTAGTCAAGGATTCCTTGACTACTGCCATTACGGCAGAATATTGGCCCTGTTTCGCGCGACGTTGGCCCGTGTCGCGCTTTCCGGTACGTGGGCGGGGATGTCCTAGGGTTTGCTATTTCGCGCATTCGGGCATCCGAGATACCCGAATCCGCGTTTTTTCAAACTTCCGGTTTACCCGTTAGCAAATCCGTTAGCAGAAATTCCGCTTCACGACGGGCGGACGCCGCGTTGCCAAGGTAGAGACGGCCGTTCGATTCCGCTCGCCCGCTCCCGCAAACAAGGGCGCGCGCGTACCTGCACGTTGTCGCCTAAGCCGCTAGCCGCCGCAGAGTCGTGGATGCTTCGGCAACGGGTCCTATGGGAGCGCCGCTTGGACCGACTCGATGCCTATCTGATTAAACTCAAGGAGCAAAGGAAATGATCCGAACTGATTCCAACCTCGATTTGGTTCTCGAACGCGTCGTTGATGTCCCCTGCGAACTCGTATGGGAGGCTTGGACGAAGCCGGAGCACATAAAGGAATGGTTCACTCCCGCGCCGTGGAAAACGGTCGACTGCGAAATCGACCTGCGCCCGGGCGGCGCCTTCAAGACCGTCATGCAGTCGCCTGAGGGACAAAGGTTTCCGAACGAAGGCTGCTTTCTGGAAATCGTCCCGAATTCCAAGCTCGTTTGGACAAGCTCTTTGCTCGCAAACTATCGGCCCGCCAATCTCACCGCCAAACCCGGACATGAGTGCGAAGAACTGGCCATGACCGCGATAATCCTGCTTGAGCCGCATGGGAAGAAGACGAAATACACGGCGATCGCCCTGCATGGAGATTCCGAGACCCGCAAGCGGCACGCCGATATGGGATTTAAGGACGGCTGGGGCAAAGCGCTCGATCAGTTGGTCGAGCACATGAAGACCTTGCGCTGACGACTTTCTATCGAGGAAAGATCTGCTCCATCGCCCGGCGCGAGCCTTCCTCTTGGTCGCGCCGCGCCTCCTCGTCGCGCCCCATCGCGCGAAGCATCAAGGCCGCCTCCGCGCGCTCGCGCACGGCGCGCCGCAGCGGGGCGGTCCCGACTGCCTCGGCGTCGGCGGGCGCCAAGGCAAGGGAGATCGGCGTCCGCACTCATGACCTCGGTCCATTTTTTGTATTCTCGCGCCGTGAACCTTTTTGACACCGCGGCCATACTCACCGTTTTAGCCGCGGCATTCGGCGTCTTCAACGAACGCGTTTTGCGCCTCCCGTCGACGATCGGGACAATGCTGATCGCTCTGTCCGTTTCCCTGCTGGCCGTGCTCCTCGACGGCTTGTTTCCTTTCTGGGGACTGCGCGCCTCCTTTGATGGTTTTTTACTGGGCATCGATTTCAATCGCACTTTGATGCAGGGCATGCTCAGCTTTCTGCTCTTCGCGGGGGCTCTTCATGTGGACTTGGAGCAGCTGCTGAAGCGACGCTGGGTCATCCTGTCCTTGGCCGTATTCGGGGTTCTCATCTCGACGGCGATCGTCGGCGCCGCGACCTATTTTCTGCTGCGCCTGGCGGGATTCGCGACGCCGCCGACGCTGTGCCTGGTTTTCGGGGCGCTCATCTCCCCGACCGATCCTGTGGCCGTTTTGGGCCTGCTCAAGGAAATGAAGGCCTCCCCGGAATTGGAGGCCCAAATAGCCGGGGAATCCCTGTTTAACGACGGCATCGGCGTCGTCGTTTTTCTGGCCGCCGTCGCCTTGGCGGGGCTGGCGCCGGGGCAGGCGGAGTTGACGGCCTCGGGCGTCGCCGCGCTTTTCATGCGCGAGGTCTTGGGGGGCATCGCGTTGGGACTGCTCAGCGGCTTTCTCGCCTACCGCGCCTTACTGGCGGTGAAAAATCACTCCTTGGAACTGCTCATCACTTTGGCCCTGGTATTGGGCTGCTATTCGCTGTGCATACACCTGCACGCCTCGGGACCGATCGCCGTCGTTTTGGCCGGTCTTTTCATCGGCAATCACGGCAAACGCTTCGCGATGAGCGAAGACGGTGCGCGCCGCATCGGCGATTTCTGGAATCTGCTCGATGAGTTTCTAAACGCCCTCTTGTTTCTGCTCGTCGGGCTCGAAATTTTTATCGTGCATCCCACCGCTCCTGAAATCGCCGCAGGCTTGGTCGCCATTCCCGTCGTATTGCTCGCCCGCTTCGCTGCGGTGGGCCTGCCGATTTCCGCCCTGAACCTGCAGCGCGAGTTCGCGCCGGGCATTATCCCCATTCTCACCTGGGGGGGCCTGCGCGGAGGCATCTCGGTGGCCCTGGCCCTCTCCCTTCCCGAGTTTCCGGGCAAGCGGCTTCTGCTGACGGCCACCTTCGCGGTGGTGCTGTTCTCGGTGCTGGTGCAGGGCTTAAGCATCGGACGCCTGGTGCGCCGCTACCGCTGAGCAGGGCCGGCCCGAAGGGCCAGTACCCTCGGTGAAGCCCCCGGCCTATTCCCCGCGGATGACGATCACGCCGCAGGCGATGCGCCCGCCCGCGTTGCCCACCGGCTGACTGAAGTCATCCTCTTTCTCGTGCAAGACGATCGAGCGTCCGGCGACGGCGATCTTCCCTTTGAGGGCTGCCTTGGGCAAAGAGGCCGTAAACGCCACCTTGCCATCCTGGACCGCCACATTGCCGAGGTCGCCAGGATGCGCCTTCTTGGCGTCCTTGAGCGCGTGGCCGTGGGGGGCGCCCTTGGGGTTGTAGTGGCCGCCCGCGGCCTTGCCCAAGTCCGAGCAATCCCCGAACTCGTGGATGTGCAGCGCGTGCATGCGGCCGGGAACGCCGGTCAAGGTTACAGTGACCTTCAGGCCGCCCTTCACGTCCTTGAAGCGCGCAGTGCCTGAGATCGGGGAGCCTTCGGCCGTGCCTTGAAAGCGCGCGACGCCGATCTCCTTTTTAGACTCGCGCGCGTGAGCGCCTGCGGCGCTGAGGAGAAATCCTGCGACGATGAGATTGATTGTTATCATGGTATTTCTTGGGACCCACCCGCACTTACTTTTGCGTGCCGCAAGAACGCGACGGCGTCGAGAACCCGCCGTCGCGCCCCGTCGGACTACGAGCAGCAGTCGCCTTTCTCTTTCTTGGCCTCTGCCCGGTCGACCGGAGCTTCCAGCGGCAGTCCCGCCGCACTCCACTCCGCCACGCCGCCTTTGTAGACGGAAACGTCGTAGCCCTTGGCGCTCAGCAGTTCCGCGGCCTTGATCGAGGCCTCGCACGAGGCCCCGGCGCAGTAGGTCACGACCGCTTTCTTCTTGTCCAGTTCCCGAAAACGCGCTTCAAGCTCGGCCCCTGGTATTTTTTTCGATCCCTTGATGACTCCCAGCTTGTAGGACTCGGGAGCAAGCACGTTCACCAACTCGAACGGATCTTTGCTCTGAATCTTTTTGTTCAACTCGTCCTTTGTGATTTCCTTCAGTTGCACGGCGTTGGTCATGACGTCCTCCTTAATTCAATTCCCCGTCGTTCGATTGCGACGATCCGCTCGGTTCGAACGCGGCTTCACACCTTGCCGCCGCGAAGCAGCCGAACGACCAGCACGATCAAGGCGATAACCAGAAGAAGATGGATCAATCCTCCCCCAAACTGAATGGTGGAACCCCCGATCCACGATAGGACCAGGATTAAGATGATGATGTCCAGAAGTCCCATAGTTCCTCCTCGCATTCGAACCTTGCTTCCCACAGGGTACGCGAAGCAGTCCCGGATTGCTATGGACGCGATGTCAGACTATTGTCTCAGGCGGCAACGCCTCGTTCCTGTGGATGAAACAAAACACTTACAACTCGTTCATGTGAATCCGCACGCCGAGCTGGCATAATTCAATTTCACCGAGAAAAAATGGATTTCGGGCCGACGCCGGAGCGTCCCCGGCACAGGGAACTCGGCGATTCAACGGGAGGTTGCATGCAAAATGGCGGCGGACGGATTCTCTTCGTGGAAGATGACGCGGACCTACGAGAGTTGATGATGATGGGCCTGCAGGGCGAGGGATTCACCGTCTCCGGCTACGGTTCCGGGGCCGAAGCCGTCGCCGCGATTCGCCGGGAGAGGTTCGATGTCGCCCTTTTGGATATCGACCTTCCCGACACGCGCGGAGACTATCTCATGCGCCGGCTCAGAAGCATCGCTCCGGGGCTGTTCGTGATCCTCGTCTCTGGGTCCGCTCCGGTCGACATCGGGATATCCGCGGTCGAGGACGAAGCCGATTCGTTCTTGACAAAACCGTACAAGCTCGCCGAGATCATGTGGCTGCTCCAGAGGAGTTTGCGGACCGGTTCCCGCAAGTCCGAAGCCTTACACTGATGCCCCCGGTATTTGAAGGAAAGCTCCAAGTTTGTCACCATGAGGGAGCGATTATGTCTATCGATACGACTCAATCTCCCTTTACCGAGGTGATACGGACCGGGCCCTACCAGATTCGCTTCCCCAAGCGCGATGGACTGGATCAGGACGAGGAGTGGTGCGAGGTCGAGATAGACGGGGTTTGGAAGCGCGTGCGCTTTCACGACTACGATGTCATCTACCGCATCCCGGGACTTTACGAGACTATTTTTTACCGCACTTTGCGCTGCACCTCCCCGACCGTGGTAAACGCGCTGTTGCGCGTAGTGCTGCTGGAGCGCGCTCAGAAGGCGGAGGAACTTTGCGTACTGGACTTCGGGGCCGGCAACGGCATGGCGGGAGAGGCTCTTCAAACCTTGGGGATACGCAGGATATTCGGGGTGGACATCCTGCCGGAGGCTCAAGAAGCCGCCTTGCGCGACCGCCCCTGGGTCTACAACGATTACTTCGTCACCGACCTCAATCGCTGGGACCCGGCGGTTCGGTTGCCTCTTGAAGCCGCGAACATAAACACACTCGTGACGGTGGCGGCTTTGGGATTCGGCGACATTCCGGTGAGGGCCTTTTACAACGCCTTCAACCTCATCCAGGAGCCCGGCTGGGTGGCCTTCAACATCAAGGAGGATTTTCTCGATGATGGCGCCCGCGGGGGCTTCGCCGGCCTCATCGGAATGATGCGCCGCCGCGGCATTTTGCGCATAGACATCTTCAAGCGCTACTGTCACCGGCTGGCCATCACCGGCGAGTCTTTGTTCTACATCGCGGTCGTGGCCCGCAAGCTCAAGGATATCCCGCCCGAACTGCTCGCCCAAGTCGAACACACGGTCCGATAAGGATTCGTTCGACGCGGCGCACTCCTCGTAGGACCAAATCCCAAGGACCCCTCCGGGCTTCAGAGTGAGAGCGACGACCGCTCGCCCGGGGGCAATTTACTCAGCGGCAGGTCGGGATGCTTGTCGATGAAATAGGAGCAGTCCCATTCCCTCACGAACAACGCGACCGGACGACCCTCCGCATCCGCCGCCAGGCGCGAGCCGCCCAACAACGCGCTTTCGACGGCCGCCGCCTGCCCCGCCTCCGCGATCCAGCGCATCGCCTTCCATGGGGCCGCCTCCAACCGCGACTCCGCTCCGTATTCGGTCTTCAGGCGATGCGTGAGCACCTCGAATTGGAGCTGTCCCACCGCCCCAAGCAGCGCGGCCCGCGAGGCGGACCCGTCGAGCGTAAAGGCTTGGACGACTCCCTCCTGGAGCAGATGCTCCAGCCCCGCCCGGAAGCGCTTGCTGTGCGCGGTGTCGGCGCAGTGCAGATACGCCAAATGTTCGGGTGGAAACCTGGGGACGGGATTGAAGACGATCTCCGCGTCCTCGGCCAGCGTATCTCCGATGCGCAGCTGCGAGTGGCCCACGATGCCCACGATATCCCCGGGGTAGGCCTCGTCGACGGTCTCCCGTCCGCGTCCGAAGAGCTTGTGGGAACTGGACAGACGCAGGAGCGCGCCCGTGCGTGAGTGGCGAACGCGCATGTCCCTTTGAAAACGGCCCGAGCAGACGCGCAAGAAGGCGAGCTGGTCCCGGTGCTTCGGGTCCATGTTGGACTGGATCTTAAAAACGAACGCCGAGAAGCGCGAATCCTCCGGCAAGACGAACCCCGACGCGGTCGGCTGCGGACGGGGCGGCGGAGCGAGCCTTAGGAAACCGTCGAGCAAGAGCTGGATGCCGAAGTTGTTGACCGCGCTGCCGAAGAACACGGGAGTCAAGTCGCCCGCACGCACGGCCGCGAGTTCCAACGGCTCGCCTGCCGCGTCGAGGACGGCCAGTTCCTCGATCGCCGCACTCAGCGCGCCCGGATCGACCCGGCCTTCCGTCGCCGCCTCGAGGTCGTCGACGACGGTGACCGGGGCCTTGTAGGCGCCGCCGGGGATGCGCTCGAAGAAGTGCAACCGCTTGCTCGCGCGGTCGTAAATCCCCTTGAAATCCCGGCCGGCGCCCAACGGCCAGTTCATGGGGTAGGCGTGCAGCTGCAGCCGCGAGTCCAACTCGTCCAGGATGGCGAGCGGCTCCAGCGCGGGCTGGTCGAGCTTGTTGACGAAGGTGAAGATGGGAAGCTGCCGCGCGCGGCAGATCTCGAAGAGCTTCAAGGTCTGGCTCTCGATGCCCTTGGCGGCGTCGAGGACCATCACGACGGCGTCCACCGCGGTCAGAACGCGGTAGGTGTCCTCCGAAAAATCCTTGTGCCCGGGGGTGTCGAGCAGGTTCAGCCGCAGGCCGCGGTATTCAAACTGCAGGACCGTCGAACTCACCGAGATCCCGCGCTTGCGCTCCAGCTCCATCCAATCGGAGGCCGTGCTCCTCTCGTTCTTACGGGATTTGACGGCCCCCGCGAGCTGCACCGCTCCGCCGTAGAGCAGGAGTTTCTCGGTGAGCGTCGTCTTCCCCGCGTCGGGATGCGAGATGATCGCGAAGGTTCGCCGCCGGAGATGTCCCTCTTCCGGAGGGCGCCGTGCGAGGGGGTCTTCTGAGTGTTCCATGGGATTAGTCTCTAAGCAAATAATAGGGGTCAACCGGCAGTTAAGACGATTCGGCAAGGGCGGGCAAGACGGCTTAAGTCTAAGGGGGCGTGCAGGGAGTGAAGACCGTTGGGCAAAGCGCCCGACAAAACGACAGGATGGAGGATGAAACGGATTCTCGGCGGCTCACGAAACTATTATACCACAGGATCTTCAGTGAGGGATTCTCGGGAGGACTGACCTTGGTCATTGGGCGCAGCGCGCGGAATTCCTAGGATTAAAACGGCAGGATTAGAGAGGCGGGTATGAAATTCACGATTGTTTTGGCGGGATGCGGTTATCGCGACGGCGCGGAGATCCGCGAAGCGGTTCTGACTCTTCTGGCCGTCGAAAAGCACGGCCATACGTTTAGGTGCTGCGCGCCGGACAAGATGCAGCGGGATGTCGTCGACCATCTAAGCGGAGAAACCGCAGGGGCTTCCCGCAATGTCCGCGTCGAAGCCGCCCGCATCGCCCGAGGAGAGGTCGATGACCTCGCCTCCGTCCGTGCCGTGGATTTCGACGCGCTGGTGTTCCCCGGCGGTTTCGGCGCCGCGAAAAACCTCTGCGATTTCGCCGAGAAGGGAGTCGATTGCCGGGTCGACGCGTCCGTGGAACGGCTTATCCGGGAAACGCACGCGGCGGCGAAGCCCATCGGCGCGATTTGCATCGCTCCCGTGATAATCGCCCGGGTGCTCGGGAAGCATCGCCCGGTTCTGACCATCGGCTCCGATCCGTCGACGGCCGCCGCACTCGAGACGATGGGCGCGACGCACCGCGAAGCGCGGGCGATGGAAGCGGTGGTGGACGGAAAAAATCGTCTCGTCTCGACGCCGGCATACATGTGCGCCGCCGCAATTCCAGAGATCGCCGCGGGGATCGACAGGCTGGTCGTGGAGGTCGCAGCGCTCGCCGCCCGGACGGGAACCTGAACCCGACAACCCTGGCGGTCCCGGCCTAGGCCGATGCCCGACTCGCCCCAGAGAATCCTGATCGTGTCCTTCCGTTGGGACAGCTAAGAGATGTAGGCGTTTCCGCCCGCGCTATTCGGGCTTGCTCCAGCCGAGTTCGGCGGAGATTTCGGCGCAGAGTTTATCCGCCTTCATCGAGAAGCGCTGCGCGATCGCGTCCACCTGAACAATGGAGTTGGGAACCGCGTCGGCGATCGGCGCCGAACCGTCCGCGCTTGCCGGTACGCCCGCGTCGCCGTCCTCGCTCCGGATGCGGCGTATGAGATGGACGAAGACTTCCGCGAGCGGCCCGAGCGTTTCGGAGAGTTCCTGCCGCGACGCTTCGACCGAGCCGCCGTGCTTCTCGAGAATCTTCCGCGTGACGTGACGCATCAATTCCAAGGAGTCCGAGAACGGAGGCAGTCCCGCCAGGTAAGGCTTCAACCGGTAGCCGACCGGGCAGGCCGTCTCGAAGACCGCGAGCTGCACCAAAGAGGAGCCGACGCTTTGGAGGTCCCACTCCACCGTCTGCGAGCGTCCCTCTCCGTCGACGGCCGTAGCCCGCACGCGCTCGGTCGAACTTCGAGACCGCAGTTTTCCCATCGTCGCCTGCAAAGACAGCGCGGCGGGACAGCAGTAAATCCCCGTCGGCAAGGTGCACGAGGGACATTTATGAAACGAAAGCATGGTCCACGGCTTGGGCTTCTCCCGGGTGGTCGGGGTATGCGTGCCGGTTTCCCGGCGCTCGATGTAGAGGAATTCGACGGTGCCGTCGGAAAACTCGATCGAGAGCTCTTGGAACCAGGTGTCCGGAGCGTTGTCCATGCGTTTCTGAAGTGTAGCCGGAATCGGATTCCCGGGCAAGCGGCGCAGATTTCCTTGCTCTCGGATTTGTTATCGTCAGCCCATGAAGTCCCCGCTCAGCGCCCTAACCCGGCTGGAACGTCTGCGGCTGCAGTTCGGAGAAAGCCCAGCCCGTGAAAAAATCGCCGCCTTGACGCGGCTCTCCCGCTCCCGCCTGAAAACCGCCGCGCAAGTAAAGCGCCTGCACGAAATCCTGTGCTTCATGCGCGCCTACCCCGATTCCCGTGAAGTTCTGGACGCGGCGGCGGCGATGCTCGCGAGCTTCGACCGCCGCGGCGATCTGCGCCGCCGCCGCGCCGCGCTCCGCGACACGGGCATCGCGGGAACCGCGATCTCCTATCCCTTCTTCTGGTTCACCGCCGTTTGGCTCGCCCGGCGCTGGCCCGAACGCCTCACGGTGAACTGGACCGACTTCGAGAAGAAGGACGAACTTCCCGATCTTCTGGGGCTGATGCTGCCCTACGCCCAGATGCCGGTCGTCGATGAATTCGACTACTCGCCGCGGGAATGGGTCGAACTCCTGAAGGCGCCCAAGGAGAGCGACGCCGCGTTTCTCATCCGCCGCTTCGCGAACCTCCGGGCGGATTCCTTTCTTAAGGAGAAGCTGTTCGAGCAATTCGATATCCCCGTTAAAATCACGCCCGGCCCAAAGACGCCGTCTCGAACCCGCGCGGGAAGCCTGCCGAAGCGTCCGGCGCTTCAGAGCGAGCCGCTGTTTCGGGGACGCCCGGATTTAACCCGCGAAGCGCGGCGCGCTCCCCTTTCCGTTCGCCCGGCCCCCGCGCGCGAGGCGCGAGCGCTGATCGATCTCGCCCGGGAAGCGATGGTGACGCGTCAGCGCGATTTGGATATTTTTGAAAACGCGAACCCCGCCGACGTCCGCGTGATGGAATTCACGGACGGCCTCGCGCTGGCGTGGTTCGGCGTCCTTCCGGAACGACGGCTTCTTCTGGAAACGCTGTACGGGTTCTTGATCCTGAAAAACGGAGTCCCGATCGGCTACGGCGGATCCAGCGCGCTCTTCGGGTCCTCGGAAATCTTTTTCAACGCCTTCAAGTCCTTTCGAGGCGCTCAATCGGGGACGCTGTTCGCGCGCGTGCTCGCGGGAGCGCGAGCGCTGCTGGGGTCGGATACCTTCACGCTCGACCCCTATCAACTCGGCCGAGGAAACGCGGAAGCGATCGACTCGGGCGCCTGGTGGTTTTACCAGAAACTCGGCTTCCGGCCCAAGGACGCCGAACTGCTGCGCCTCATGCGCCGGGAGCTTAAGAAGATGAAATCCGGGCCTCGGTACCGCTCTTCGGAAGGGACCTTGCGGCGGCTCGCGGAAGGCAATCTCTACCTTCACCTCGGCCGCGTCCGGGGCGACGTTTTAGGAGAACTCTCTCCCGGAGAGATCTCGATGGGCGCGCTGCGGCTCTTGGCCCGCCGCTTCAGCTCCGACCGCGGCCGCAGCGACGGCGCCTGCGCGAAGGAAGCCGCCCGGCTGCTGAAGGCCGGCTCGCTTCGGGGCTGGAACGCCGCGGAGCGTCAGGCGTGGACCCGATGGGCGCCGCTGATTCTGGCTCTTCCGGGAATCGAACGCTGGGACGCTGCGCGGCGGCGCGCACTCGTCGCCGTCATCAAAGCGAAGGGCGGCTCCCGCGAATCGAACTTCGCCCACCTGATGGACGCCCACCGCCCCCTGCGCGCCGCGCTGCTCCGCCTGCGCGGCGAAGCCGCAACGGCTAGCGAATAGGATCCCCGGAAGCGAGTCGGCCGGTCCAGCGCCGCTCGGGATCGAGGGTCGCGCGGTCGCGCTCCCCACGGGAGCACTTGCCATAGACGCCGGCGAAGGACTTGCCGTCCTCCGAAAAAGTCAAAAACAGCGGGCCGGTCCACTCTTCGCCGGGACCGCATTCCTTCGTATCATCATCCTCGCGCCACCACCCCTCAAACTCCCGCCCCTTGAGCGTGCCGGAGAGCGTTCCCTCGTGGTAGTCATAGCGCCCCTCGACGCTGGAGAGAAGACGGCTCAGGTGCATGCGCTGGAAGGTCGTGTCCCACTCACTCGCGGCGCGCCTCGGCGCGCCGGTCCAAGCGGAGCAGCCGGCGGCGGCCAGGGCCGCGACGGCCCACACGGTGAAGATCGCAAACCGGCTCAGCGACGCCTCCGCCAGCGGTTGCGGCCGCCGCGGCGGCTCTTGTTGCCGGCATTGACGCCCGGCCGGCCGCCCCCGGCGGAAGACCCGCCGCGGCCTCCGGGTTGAGGCTGCTTCGGAGGTTCGGAAACTCCCCCGGGAGGGGCGCTCACGCCTTCGACCGTTCTCCGTGGAATCTTCCTGCGCAAAAGCCGCTCGATGCCGGTGAGATGCTCGTGCTCTTCCGGCGATACCAAAGAAAGCGCCTCCCCCTTTCGTCCCGCGCGGCCGGTGCGTCCGATCCGGTGAACATAGTCCTCGGCGATGTTCGGCAAATCGTAATTGACGACATGAGGCAATTGGTCGATATCCAATCCGCGCGCGGCGATGTCGGTCGCGATCAGCGCCTGCACCTCGCCGTTTTTGAAGCCCGCCAGGGCCCGCGTTCGCGCGCTTTGACTCTTGTTGCCGTGAATCGGGACGGCGTGAATTCCGTCGCGGACGAGCTTCTTGGTCAATTGGTTGGCGCGCGCCTTCGTTCGGGTAAAAACCAGAACCTGCCGCCATTGTTCCGTCCGGATCAGATGAGAGAGAAGCGGATGCTTTCCCTTTTGTGAAACCCCAATGACCACCTGCTTGACGCTCTCCGCCGCCGTACTCTTGCGCGCCACCTGCACGCGCCGCGGGGATTTCAACAGCTTATCGCACAGGCGCTCGATCTCGTCCGGGAAAGTCGCGGAAAACAAAAGGGTCTGCCGATTTTGGGGGAGTTCGCGCATCACCTTGCGTATATCGGGAAGAAAACCCATGTCCAGCATGCGGTCGGCTTCGTCGAGCACGAAAATTTCCACGGCGTTGAGCCGCACCTTCCCCTGGCGCACATGATCCAAGAGGCGTCCGGGGGTCGCCACGACGATGTCCACGCCGCCCCTAAACTCGGCGATTTGGCGCTCCATGCTCACGCCGCCGAACACGACGGAAGCTTTATAAGGGAGGTGTTTTCCGTACTCGCAGACACTCGCATGCACCTGGGCGGCAAGTTCGCGGGTCGGGGTGAGAATCAGCGCGCGCACCGCGCGGTCGCCGGGATGATGACGCCCTCCGCGCAGCCGCTGCAAAAGCGGGAGGGTGAAGGCGGCTGTTTTTCCGGTGCCGGTTTGGGCGCCGCCCATCAAGTCATGGCCTTCCAAGACGGCGGGAACGGCTTCCCGCTGTATCGGCGTCGGCTGAAGGTAGCCCTTCTCGCGCACCGCGCGCAACAGCTCTTCCGACAAGCCCAACGATTCGAAACCGCCGCTCATATGAGTCTATCCATCCATCGAGCATACCGCATATCCGACGGAGGCACCAGGGCCGGGCGGTCCCAGGCCGGCGCCGAAAATCGGCCCTGCCGATCAGGATCGAAACCCTTCAGGATTTCGGAGAGACGAAATCGCCGACGGCCTGGCGCAGGCGGGCGACGGCGAGATTGTAGTCGTGCACGGCCTGGACCTCGTTGGCCCGGGCGTCGGTCAGCGCCACCTGGGCGGCGAAGACATCCAGCTGCGTCGCGACGTCGGCGGCGAATCGCGCGCGAGAGAGACGAAGCGCCTCGCGGGCCGATTCGGACACCTTGCTCGACGCGGCGACCAATTCCCGCGCCTCGATCAACGAGGAATACGCGCGGCGCGCCTCGATTTCGACCTTGGCCTCCTGCTCGGCCAAGGCGGCGCGGGCCGAGGCCAACTCCGAACGGGCGGAATCGATCTTCGCGCGGCTCGCCAATCCGTCGAATAAATTCCAATCGCCGCGCACTCCGAGCGTCCAGCCGCGGTTTACATCCCCCAATTTGGGAGCGAACCGGTCTCTTTCGATATCGTAGGCCGCCGTCCCCTTCAAGGACGGGAGATAGTCCGCCCTTTGCAGCGTGATGTTTTCCTCCTGCGCGAAGACCAGACGCCTCAGACGGTTGAGTTCGGGACGGTTCTCGCGGGCCTTCGCGATCGCCGTCTCCAACTCAGCCTCGAGCGGTTCAAAACGCAGTGTTCCTTCGGCGGAGATCTCCCCGGGGGCGTCCTTTCCCGTCAACCCGAGCACCGCGCGCAGTTCCTCTCCGGCAAGGCGCAATTCGTTGCGCGCCCGGATCAACGGCGTGCGGCTGTTGGCCAATTCGACCTCGACGCGCAGCACGTTGAAGTCGGAGACGCTGCCCACGTCCCGCTTGCGCCGTTCGGCCTCGACCTCGGCTTCCAACAGCCTCACCGCCTCTTCGCGCACCAAAACCTGCTCGCGCCGGAGCAGCACCGCGTAGAAGCGCTCGTGTACCAGCAGCAGTACCCGGTTCACTTCCGATTCGTACTCGTGCGCCGCCGCGTCGCGGCGCGCGGCCTCCCGGCCCCGAAGCGCGGCTCCCGCGCCCCCGCTAAACAGAGGTTGAGACAATTCGACGCCCGCGCTCCAATTGTCCGAATGGCCGAAAGTCGAACCTCCGAACGAGGAAAGCTTCTTCGGATCCGTTCGCGAGAACTCCCCCCTCGCATCCAGGCTCGGCAGCAATGCGGCGCGCGCGACCGCGTATGCCCCGGTACGCTGCCGAATGAGTTCCCGGGCCTGAATCAGCGCGAAGTTACGTTCCAAGGCGGTTTCGACGCAGACCCGCAGCGTCAGGGACTTCACGGCGGGGGCCTCGGCCGAAGCCGCCAACGGAAACAGCAGCGCGAGGGCCGCCGCCGAAGCCCTCACGCCCGCGCCCCTCGGCGGCGCCACCGCTTAATCCAATCGGCGAACAACACGTAAACGACGGGCACGACGAAAAGGGTCAACACCGTGCTTGAAATCATCCCACCGACGGCGGTCACGCCCATCGGCCGGCGCCCCTCGGCGCCGGCGCCGAAACCGATCGCGATCGGCAAAATTCCCATCACCGTGGAGAGCGCCGTCATCAGTATCGGGCGCAGACGGATGCGCGCTGCTTCGGAGACCGCCTCGCGCGCGCCGCGGCCCTTCCCCATTAACTGGTTCGCGAACTCGACGATCAAGATCGAGTTCTTCGTCACCATACCCAGCAGCAGCACGACGCCGATCATGCTGAACAAGTTAAAGGTCATCGACGGGATGCGGGGAACCAGCGCCGACAAGACCCCGGCGATCCACGGGGGGTTCGGAGCGTAATGCGCCCAACCGTAGAGCATCGTCCCCAAGGCATCCACCCGGCCCAGCGCCCACAACAAACCGAAGGATCCGACCACGCCCAACGGCAGGGCCGTCATCACCGTCAACGGATGGACCAGGCTTTCGAACTGCGCGGCGAGCGTCATGTAGGTAATCAGAACCGCCAGCAGAACGACCCAAAGTCCCTCGCGGCCGGCCTCGCGCAGGTCGGCGACCTCGCCGTCCCATTCGAGCCGCGCGCCGTCCGGGAGCATCCCGCGCACCAAACTCTCGGCCTTTTCCGCCGCCGTACCGATGGGAACACCGAACGGGGTCGCCTCGATCGTCGCGGCGCGCAAACGCTTAAACCGGTTGATCGCGTTCGGCGCCGCGCCCTCGGAGGTGCGCACGATCGCGCTGAGCTGAATCAGCGCTCCGGCGCGGCTGCGGACGTAAATCCGCTTGAGGTCGTCGGGCGTCAGCCGGGATTCCCTTCGCAGCTGCACCATCACCTTGTATTCCTTCCCTTCCCGCTTAATCGTGCTTAGGTCGAGTCCGCCGAATAGAATCTGCAGAGTCCGAGAAACATCCGCGATGGAGACGCCGAGCTCCGCGGCCCGGTCGCGCTCGATCGCGATCCTGAGTTCTGGTTTTGTCATCGTGAATTGAGAACGGACATTGCGCAGCGTTCCCGATTTCTGGAGCGCTTCAACGACCCGCTGAGAGAGAGCGGAGAGCTCCGGCAGATCCGGATACTGGATCACCATCTGGAACGGCTGGCTGAACCCGCCCGAAATCGCCTTGGGCATAATCGCGAAGGCCAGCGCGCCTTCCACTTCGCGAAACAGCCGAGCCCCGACGCCGTTGGGGCCCGCGAGGATGTCCTGGGTCGACCGCTTTGCGCCTTCCTTAAATCGCACGAACATCAAGCCCTGGTTGCCGGCGCCGGGACCTCCGCGCGAGAGGGCCACGGCCGAGAACCATCCGGCCGCCTCGGGGACGTCCTTGATGATGTTCTCCATCTGCTTGACCATCGCGTCGGTGTATTCCGCGGTGGCGCCTTCCGGCGCGATCGCCATCGCGAAGAGACGCCCCTTGTCCTCTTCGGGCAGGAACTCATGCTCAAGCCGCGAGTAGAACAAACCCCCGAGGACGACGCTCGCCGCCGCGGCCGCCAGCACCCAACGACGGTGGTCGAGCGCCCACTCCAATCTGCGCGCGTAACCCGACGCAATACGTTCCAGCAGGCGGTCGTGGATGCGATGGAACGCGTCGGATCGTTCCCCGGGTCTTTCCTTGCGAAGCACCCGAGAAGCGACGACCGGCGCCAAGGTGAGCGCGACGAAGGTTGAAATCACCACCGCTCCCGACAGCGTTATCGCGAACTCAACGAAGAGCCGGCCGGTCACGCTCGTTTGAAATGCGAGCGGGGTGAACACCGCGACCAACGCGGCCGTCGTGGCGATCACGGCGAATTTGATTTCCCCCATCGCGATGAAGGCCGCCTCCAACGGAGGCTTTCCCGCCTCGATATGCCGGTAGACGTTTTCGAGCACGACGATGGAATCGTCGACGACGATGCCGATCGCGAGCACCAGCGCGAGCATCGTCAGGATGTTCACCGAATACCCGAACAAAGACATCGCCGCGAAGACCCCGATCACCGAGACCGGTACCGTGATCGCCGGCACCAAGGTCGATCGCGCCGATCCTAAAAACAGATAAATCGTTAGAACGACGAGCAGAAACGCGACGCCCAGCGTCACCCACACCTCGTGGATGGCCTTGGCCACATAAACGGACTCGTCGTAGGCGACGAAGGTCTGCACGCCCTCGGGAAGCAGCGGCGCCATCAGCGCCAGTTCACGCTTGACTCCGTCGGCAACGGCGATCGTATTCGCCTTCGATTGGCGGATGATGCCGAGCCCGACGGCCGGCTGCGAACGGTAGCGCGCGACCGTGCGCTCGTCCTCGGCGCCGATTTCCGCGAGGCCCACGTCGCGAAGCCGCACGAGCGCGTTTGCGTCCTGCCGCAGGACCAACTCGTTGAAAGCCTCCGGGCTCTTGAACTCCCCCCGCGTTTCGATCGAGAGCTCGCGCTTGAGACTCTCGACCTTGCCGCTGGGGAGTTGGACATTCTGCTCTCGCAGCGCGGCGGCCACATCGAGCACCGTGACCCCGTGCGCCGCCATGCGTTCGGCGTCCAAACGGATGCGAACCGCGAATCGCTTGCTGCCTCCGGTGATGATCGAGCTCACCCCGGGCACCGTCTGCAGCCGTTCCTTCAGGGTGTTCTCGGCGAAGTCGGTAAGTTCGAGCGGGGAATAGCGGTCGCTGAACACCGCGACCCAAAGCACCGGTCTCGCGTCCGCCTGCTGCTTCGCGACGATCGGATCCTGCACGTCTTCCGGCAATTGACCGCGAATCCGGGAGACGCGATCTCTCACGTCCTGCGCCGCGAGATCGATGTCCCGGGATAGATCGAATTCGACGGTGATGTTGCTGACCTGCTCGGCGCTCTGACTGGTCAACTTCTTGATGCCCTCGACGCCGTTGACCGCGTCCTCGATGCGTTCCGTAATTTCCGTCTCGACGACCGCCGCGTTCGCCCCGGGATAGACGGTGGTCACGGTGACGATCGGAGGATCGATGTCGGGTAGTTCGCGAACGGGCAGGCGCGCCAGCGCGACGGCGCCGAAGAGCACCAACGCGAGGTTCATCATCGTCGCGAGTACCGGCCGGCGCAGACAGATCTCGGGCAGCTGCATGGACTACTTTCCGGAGGCGGCCGCGGGCGCGGCGGTCTCGGCGGCGAACGACAAGGGCGCGCCCGGGCCGATTTTCTGCACGCCCCGGACCACGACGCGATCCCCGGCGGCGACGCCGTCGAGAATTTCCACTTCGCCTTCGAAGCGCGTCCCCAGCCTGACCGTGCGCAGTTCGGCCTTATCCCCTTCTCCCGCGACGAAGACGCTGTCGACGTCCCCGCTGCGCATGATCGCCTCCTCCGGGATCATCACCGTTTCCCGGGGCTTGCCGAGCGCGAGAGAAAGATTGGCGAACATCCCCGGCCGCAGATGCTCGTTGGAATTGGGCGCCTCGGCTTTGAGGAACACGGTACGCGTCGCCGGATCGATTTGGGGTGAGACGAAGAAGACCTTCCCCTTAAAGACCTCATCGGGCAAAGAGGCGACGGTCAGGCCGATCGGCATTCCCGTCCGCAGGCGGTCGGCGTAGCGCTCGGGGACCTTTACCTCGACCTTGATCGGATCGGCGTCCACGATCGTGCCCAGCATCGTCCCCTTCTCGATCACCTGTCCGGGGCTCACCAGACGCGCCCCCAGCCGCCCTTCAAACGGAGCGCGGATCGTCGCTTCCTCAAGCTCCTTTTGCAGAAGGCGCACTCGGGCCCGGTCCGCCTCGAACTTAAATTCCGCCTGCTCGAATTCCTGCGGGGAGATCGTTCCGCTCGCCCTCAGCCCCTTCGCCCGCTCGTAGTTGGCGGTTGATTGGCGGAGTTCCGGCTGCGCCTCGGCGAGCCGGGCGGAGAGCTTCCCCTCTTCGATGCGGAAAAGAACCGCTCCCTTATCGACGCGCGCCCCTTCCCGATAGGGGACGGCCTCGACCTGACCGCCGATCTCGCTGCGGATGTCGACCGCTTCATTGGCGGCGAGCGATCCGACCAAAGAAAGCGATTCTGTCACCGTGCGGCGCTGGGCGTTCTGCACGACCACCTGAACGGCCATGGCGCCGCGCGGCGGCCCGCCCTCCTGCCCCTTGCCGCAGCCGGCCGCGGCAAAAACCGACGCGAACACCGTCGCATAAACCCGTTTCATGACGCCGCGACCTCTTTGGCCGCCCGCACCTCGCGCGAGATCTTCTTAAACAGCGCCAGAAAGGTGTTCTGCTCTTTGGCGTTGAGTGCGCCCAATAGCCCTTGGGCGAAATGAATCTGACCCTCGACGGCCAAACGATTCAGGCGCTTGCCTTCGGCGGTCGCTTCGACGCGCACGATCCTGCGATCCACGGCGGATCGCTCGCGGCGCACCAGCTTCTTTTCCACGAGCTTGTCGACCAAGGCGGTGACGCCGCTCAAAGACAGCGCAAGCCCCTCGGCGATGCGGCTCATCGTCAGCGCCCCCTCGGCGCAGAGCACCCGCAGGGCGGCGATCTCCTGCGGGCTTAGAATCTGGCAGACGCTTTCATTCTTCTTGTCGTTGCCTTTGAGTTCAAGCAGAATGATCTGCAGGTAGTCCACGAGACGGCCGGCTTTGTCATCGAAGGTCATTAGTTCGGTCTCCAAATAATTCGTATATCGAAGTAAATGAAGCGTAAGCCCGTCAAGCGGGTCGGCTCTTCGCAGCGGAGCGCGTCATTCGGGTTCAATGCGAAATAGGCCTTTAGGGGCGTCTATCTCTGGGCCCTATCGCCCTCGCTATGTTAGGCCTTTCGGGCTTTAATTTAGAGATGAAACTTCTGCCGCTGCTCCTGCTTTTGGCCGCCGCAAGCACATCGGTCCGTGCCTACCAATTTCAATCCCCCCCCGCCCTCAGCCCGAAAGCGGAGGATTACGACAAGTACTTCAATCTGGGTTCGGTCGACGGACATCAACGCGACAGCTTCACTCGGCGGATCCAACGGGTTTTCAACAATCTGGCAGGAAGCGGAGCGATCCGCGACGGCATCCGCAGCGCCGAAGACGCCGTTCTCGAACAACCTGGCGGGCGCCCCGACCCGGTGCAAAGCGCTCTTTTGAAAGCGACGCTCGGTGCGGATTCCGCAGGGGCTATCCTTTATGAACTGCTGCGCCTCGAGGCCCTGAAGGTCGACAAGGCCTGGAACAACATTCGGGACGCGAAGGCGTCGACCGCGGCGATCGAGGTCGATCTGGGCAAGGAATCCCGCAAGCTTCAAAAGGCCCTGCAGGGCGGCGATCTCGGCGACATCCCGTCCCAGATGGGGGCGATTCGCGGGGCGATCCAGAAGATCGAAGACTCGGTCCGCTTGATGGAGGAGGTCGACAAGCACGTAGGGATCACCCGCCGAGGCGTCACGGAACTGTTGCCCCGGGTCGATGAGGCCGCGCGTTGGCACGCCGATTCGCACCGGGCCGCCGGAGGACGAAACGGCTCGAACCCGACGCACGCGGCGCTGCGAAACCTGTCCGGGTCGGTGAATGACGCCGCGGGACTCGGCGAAAAGGTGTACGCGGTGATGGGCCAGATTCAAACCAATTCCCACAAGGCCCTCATCAACGCGGCCGAGGCCGACGAGAAGGTTCAAAAGGCCGCCGCCTTGGTGCGCGCGGCGCTCGCAAGCGGCGATGAAGGCGACAAGAAAACCGCCGCCGAAGCCGTTTCGGTCGCCTCCGCGGCCGCGAGCAAGGGGGCCGCGTCCGGTTCCGGCTGCGCGGCCTGCGCGGCCAAAGCCGCCGCACGCGCCTTCGGAACGAAGGACGAAGCGAGCGGCCTTCGGGAACTCGGTCCCTTCACCCCTCGCGTCTCGCTCGGCGAGAGCGCGCTGGGCGTCGCCGCCGACGGCGCGCGCAAGGTTCGCGGTTCGAAGTCCTTGAACCGCAGCCTCAAACGCCGGGCCGACGCCGCCTTCGAATAATCCCTGCTCCCGCCGCGCTTCCTAGCCTGGCGGCCCCCCTCCGGCGGTGGTATACTGAGACGATGAAGCGACGCGCGGCGGAAAAACGAAATCCCGGACGGACCCAAAAGCCCCTGCCGAACAAGGCCTTCGTTCACTACTCGGTCCATCAAGCAGCGGAATATTTCAAGCGCGTTCGCGCCGCATGACCCGCCCGCCGCATTTGGAATTCCTCGCGGCGCTGGCCAAGGCACGGGTCGATTATCTGCTCATCGGGGTTATGGGAATCAACCATTACGCCGAAGGCCCGTCCCAGGTCTACCATACCGAAGATCTCGATGTGCTCCTTTCGCCTTCTCAAGCCGCACTGCGCCGCGCCTGCGCGGCTCTGACTTCCTGCGGATATGAACTGCGCTCCAACGGCGAATCATTGGGGCCGATGGACGCTTTCTTGGCGTGCCGCATCCTAGAACGCCGCGCGGTCGTCAATGGATTTCACTCCCACGGCATCGGCGTAGACCTCGTCCTGGAGGCGGCGCCCTTCACCTTCGCTCAATGGAAAAAACGTCGCCGCGCGTTTCGGGTCGACCGGCTGCGCGTCTACTGCGCGGACCTGCAGATGCTGCTTAAAGCCAAGCAAACTGCCGCCCGTCCCAAGGACAAAGCCTTCCTCGCCTTATACAAGGCCGCCCGCAAGCCGAGCCGCTGAAGCACCCTCACGTCTCGGGAACTAAACGCAGAAAAGGTAGAATACGCGAAACGATTTTCCAGGAGCGTATGATCCGATGATTCGAGCGGGCGATTTCAAAAACGGCACCACCTACGAAGACAACGGCGAGATTTTCCAGGTCGTCTGGTTCCAACACCATAAACCGGGGAAGGGCGGCGCCGTCGTGCGATTGAAGATCAAGAATCTCAAGAAGGGCACTACCGTCGAGACCTCGATGAAGCCCGAGGTGAAGTTCCGCCCCATCGACATCACGCGCCGCAACAAGACCTTCGTCTACAAGGACAATTCCGGCTACCACTTCATGGACCAGGAAACCTACGAGCAGGAGAACCTGTCTGCGGACGCGGTCGGCGACGCCGTCAAGTTTCTCAAGGACGAAATGGAAGTCATCGGCGTCTACATCGATGATAAGTTCGTCTCCATCGAACTGCCCATCAACGTGATCTACGAGATCTCCCACACCGAGCCCGGCATCAAGGGAAACACCGCGCAGGGAACGACCAAGCCCGCGACGATCGAGACCGGCGCGGAAATAAAGGTCCCGCTGTTTATCGACATCGGCGACAAGGTCAAGGTCAACACGACCACCGGCGAGTACGTCGAACGCGCGTAAACTCTCCTCGGGGATGCGCCCCTAAAAGAGCCCCCGCCCCGGCGGGGGCTCTTCTTGTTTCGGGAAACAGGGTTTGTGCGGTGGTTTATCTGTTGCTTTAATTGAATTCAGGGCAAAAGGCGCGCCTTCGTCCCGGATATGAAAACTCCCCAGAGGTCCGACATGGAAAAACAAAAAATCACCCGCCGCGACTTCATCCTCGAAGGCGCCATGACCGTGGCCACGGTGCAGCTCGCGGGAGGCCTGATTTCCCTAAACCCCTTTGAGGCCTTCGCCGAAGAGTCGCTGGGTGCGCTAACTTGGAACAAGGCCCCCTGCCGCTTCTGCGGCACCGGCTGCGGGGCGCTTCTCGGAATCCAGAACGGAAAAATCATGGCGGTCAAGGGCGATCCGCTTTCCCCGGTCAACCAAGGCACGCTTTGCGAGAAGGGCTACGCCCTGCCGTTCATCCAAACCGGAGCCGACCGTCTCACGAAGCCTTTGGTCCGCATGAAGAACGGCCGCTACGATAAGCGCGGCGAGCTCACCGAAACGACCTGGGGCTTCGCGCTGGGACTGATGGCTGAGAAGGCGAAAGCCGCCCTGCAGGAAAAGGGACCCTCTTCGGTCGCGATGTTCGGATCCGGACAATGGACGATTTGGGAAGGATACGCGGCGCTCAAGCTGTGGAAAGCGGGCTTGCGATCCAACTCGCTGGAAGTCAACGCCCGGCACTGCATGGCCAGCGCGGTCGCGGGATTCATGACCACCTTCGGCATGGACGAGCCGATGGGAAGCTACGAGGACTTCAAACACGCCGACGCGTTCGTGCTCTGGGGCGCGAACATGGCGGAGATGCATCCGATCCTGTTCTCAAAAATCACCGCCCGGCTGATGGAGAACAGGGCCGCGCGCCTATTCAACCTCACGACGATTTCCAACCGCTCGTCGGACATGGCCGAAGAGGAGATCCTCTTCAAGCCGCAGTCCGATCTCGCCGTCGCCAACGGCATCGCGCGCCTCTTGATTGAAGACGGGAAGGTCGACCGCGCCTTCGTCGACAAATTCGTCGTCTTTAAGCGCGGAAAGGAAAACATCGGCTACGGACTCGAGGACGGCTTCAAATTCGAGGAAGCGGCGAAGGCGGCATCCTTCGACGAGTACCGCGCCTTCGTTTCGGCCTACACGCCCGAACACGTCGAGAAGCTCAGCGGCGTGAAGCCCGAAACGCTTAAAAAGCTCGCGGCCGTCTACGGGGATCCCAGCGCCAACGTGATGTCTTTTTGGACGATGGGGGTCAACCAGCATACCCGCGGGACCTGGATGAACAACCTCCTCTACAACCTGCATCTGCTGACGGGGAAAATCTCGAAGAAAGGAAACGTCCCGTTTTCGCTGACCGGCCAGCCGAGCGCCTGCGGAACCTGCCGCGAGGTTGGCACCTTCACCCACCGGCTTCCTGCCGACAGGGTGGTCACGAACCCCGAGCACCGGGCGACGGCGGAAAAGATCTGGGGCGTCCCGGCGGGAACGATTCCGGACAAGCCCACCTACCACGCCGTCGAAATGATGCGGGCGCTCGACCGCGGCGACGTGCTGTTTCTGTGGAGTACGGTCGCCAATCCCTTCCAGGACTATCCGAATCTCAACCGCTTCCGGGAGGGAGCGCTCAAGGACGGACGGTTCATCGTCGTCTCCGACGCGTATCCGACGCGGTCGACGGCGATCGCCGACGTTGTACTCCCGTCCGCCATGTGGGTCGAGAAGGAAGGCGCGTTCGGCAACGCCGAGCGCCGCACGCATTTCTGGAAGAAACTCGTCGACGCGCCTGGGGATTCGAAATCGGATCTTTGGCAGTTCGTCGAGTTCGCGAAAAAAATGGGATTCGGAAAGCTCTTCGCCTATCCGGCCGAGGAATACCCGATCCCGACCGGCCAAACGATGTCGGACGCCTCCGAGACCGCAGGCCTGTACCTGGAGCGCGCCCTTTGGGAGGAATACCGGATCTTCGGTCTCGGACACGGCCACGACCTCACGGAGTTCGATGCCTATCACAACAGTCGGGGTCTGCGCTGGCCCGTCGTCAACGGAAAAGAGACCTTGATCCGCTACCGCGAAGGGGAAGACCCTTATGTTGAAAAAGGAAGGGAACTCCAATTCTACGGCAACGACAAGAAAACGGGCGGGAAAGCGATCGTCTGGCTGCGCCCCTACGAACCTGCGCCGGAAGAACCCGACGCGCAGTACCCGCTCTGGCTGTGCACGGGCCGCGTGCTCGAACACTGGCATTCGGGGACGATGACCCGCCGCGTTGAGAGCCTTTACAAAGCCTACCCCCACGCGACCGCCAACCTGCACCCGAAGGACGCGGAGCGCTACGGCCTGCGCGGCGGCGAGAAGATCCGGATCGCTTCGCGGCGGGGTTCGGTCGAAATCCGAGCGGAGATCGGCGGCCGCGTGACGCCCCAGGAGGGGATGGTCTACGTGCCGTGGTTCGACGAGGACGTGATGATCAACGACGTCACGCTAGACGCGTTCTGCCCGATCTCAAAGCAAGTGGATTTCAAGAAATGCGCCGTCCGAATCGAGAAGGTCTCCTGAGGAAGCCATGAAAGAAATCACGCTCACGAAACGCACTCTCTCCGTTCTCACGATCCTCGCGCTGTGCGCCTGCGCCGGCGCTGGTTCGCGCGTCTTCCGCGGTTCCGGTCTGACGACGGGAACGATCGGCGTCAACGCCTACCCCGAGGCGGGGCCGGGCGAAACCACCCCCCTGCCGAGGATGTACGCCGGCGCGCCTCCGATGATTCCGCACGCCGTGACGGACTTCTCGATCACGCGGGATCAAAACGACTGCCTGTCCTGCCACACCGACGGCGGAGAATTGGCCCCGGGACACAACGCGACGAAGATTCCCGCCTCGCATTACCGCAACGAACACACGGGAGAAACCTCCCCGGAACGCGTCCTTGGAATTCGCTACAACTGTCTGCAGTGTCACGCGCCGCAGTCCACGGACACCCCTCCGGTCCCGCAAAAGACCGACTGAAGTCGTGATCCAGGTCATGGTATAAGAACCCGGCCCGGAGGCATACTATGGCGCCCCGGGGGTGGGAGCCATGACCGCGTTCGCGCACCTGTTCGCCGTTTGGTTCGCGACGGTACTTGTCGTACCGTGGCTCCTGATCGCCATCTTCCCGATGGTGATCCTAATCCTCGCAATCGCGGCGTTAGCCAACGACCTCGCGCGCAACCGGCGCGAGCACGAAGTCGATGCAACGCCCCCTCACGAGGAGCCCCGGGGTCCTCTTTACGTGGGCATGACCTACCGCGCCGCGCACCTGCGCGGCGGGCCGCTTAAGCTGAAAGGCGCCGTTCGGGCGGCGGCCCGGAGGAAATCCGCTTAAGCGAACTTCCGAAACGGCTGAGCCCCGCTCCCAACACGTCCAGGATCACGCAGGTGTTCCAGAGCGCCAACTGGCCGCTCGGGAAGGAGGAAAACGCCCGCGTGCCGATCATCACCGCGACGATCGACATCGCGAGCAGCACGTCCAAAGAGTTCCCCAAATCCTGCCAGGTCCAGTCCGGACTCGCCGGGGGCTTGAACAGCCGCGCGGCCGCCGCGAACACGCAGGCGTCGAGCGTTCGCCGCTTAAAAATCAGGAGGCTTCCCAAATTGACGAGATTGATCAACAAGTCCAAGACCCCGAGAACGACCAGAGCTCCGGCCAGCAGCCACCAATCCGGAAACCGCTCCATCGCTCTTAATCCCGCGAGAATTTTGAAAACGCAAAACGGCAGCCCGACGGTCACGACTTCCAGGATCTGCATGGATTTAGGATAACCGCCGGGCGCGAGGCGCGCCACCCCGGCTAAAGCTCGATCGGCCCGGCTTCGCCTTGCGGGCCCCACGGCTGGAACCCGAAGATCGTTTTCAGCGTCTCGTCGCGGACGAACGACAGCATGCGTTCGAACTGATCGAACCCTTCCTTCTTATACTCGACCAGCGGATCGAGCTGCGCATAGCCGCGCAGATGGATGAAGCGCTTGATCTCCTCGAGCGCTTCCAACTCCTCCTGCCACGCCGCGTCGATCACCGCCAGCAGCACGCGCTTTTCTATCTTGCGCAAAGCCTCGGGCATTAGCAGGGCGTCCATCAGCCCGTAGACCGACGTCAGCTGGGTATGGAGAGCCTTCTTCAGATCCTCGCGCCGCATCCCCCGCGCCTGCTCGACGGAAACGGGCATTCCGAGATGAAACCGCTGCTCAAACTCCCGGGCAAGCGCTTCGGGCTCGCGCCCGAATTCCTTGATCATGGCATCCACGCCGTCCTCGATCATCGCCGCGACGATCTCGCGCGTGTCGCCTTGGCGTTTGATCCACGAATTTCCGGGAATCGCCTTCGCGCGCAATTCGCTTTGAGTCGGGCGCTTTCCGGTGATGATCGCGTGTCGGATGCCGTAAACCGCCCGTCTCTGGTGATCGAGCACGTCGTCGTATTTCACGACGTTGTTGCGGCCTTCAAAATCGCGCGCCTCGACCTTCTCCTGGGCCTTTTCCACCGACCCGGAAAGCCTTTTGCTTTCCAAGGGTTCCCCGGCGGGCCAGTCCACGAACGCCATAAACCGCTTGATCGCGTCGACGCCGAACAACCGCATCAACTTGTCGTCGAGCGAGAGGAAGAACTGCGTAGACCCGGGCTCGCCTTGGCGCCCCGCGCGGCCCATCAACTGGAGATCGATGCGCCGCGATTCGTGGCGTTCGGTTCCGAGAACCGCCAACCCGCCCGCCGCCGACACGCGCTCACGCTCGGATTCGGTCACGGCCTTCGCGGCGGCGAGATAGCGGGCGTACGCGTCAGGATCGGTCCCTTGCTCCAGGCGGCCGTAAAGCGCCATCTTCTCCACTTCGGCTCGCGCCTCCGCGAGCGCGTCCGCCCCGAACGCCGCCGGCGCCGTGCCGTCCGACATCGCGCGCCGAGCCAGCGCGTGCGGATCCCCGCCGAGCAGGATGTCCGTTCCCCGACCCGCCATGTTCGTCGCGATGGTCACCGCACCGAGCCGTCCGCCGAAGGCCACGATCGCGGCCTCCGATTCATGGTGCTTCGCGTTCAGGACGCTATGCTCGACGCCGAGTTCGGTCAGCGCGCGCGACAACTCCTCCGACTGCTCGGGAGAAACGGTTCCCGCGAGCACCGGCCTTCCGAGCGCGTGAAGCCGGAGAATCTCCGCGGCGACCGCTCGAATTTTCTCCGCGTAAGAACGGTAGATGCGGTCCGCGTAGTCCTTGCGGATCACCGGTTTGTTCGTCGGAACGGTCAGAACCTCGAGGTCGTAGATCTTCGCGAACTCCTGCGCGGACGACGCCGCGGTCCCGGTCATTCCCGATAACTTCCGGTAAAGCCTCGCGAAATTCTGCGGCGTGACGCTGGCCACCGTCTTGGTCTCGGGTTCGATCTCGACGCCCTCCTTGGCCTGAATCGATTGGTGAAGCCCCTCCGACCACTGGCGGCCGTCCATCACGCGCCCCGTAAAATCGTCGACGATCACGATCTCCCCGCCCCGAACGAGATAATGAACGTCTTTCTGGTAGAGGTAGTTCGCCCGCAGGGCTTGACGGATGTAGTGCATCCAGGCGGAGTTGTCGCCGGTATAGATGTCCTCAACGCCGAGCAGTTCGGCGACGCGATCGAATCCCGTTTCCGTCAGCGACGCCATTAAATCCTTCTCGTCGACGACCGCGTCGACTCCCTCCTCCAGCGCGTCGCGCTCCAAGCCGTTCGCCCGGTCTTCCTTGGTCATCACGCGAACCTTTAATTGCCGAACGACCCGATCGGCGATCGCGTAGGGTTCCACCGGCCCGCCGGAAAGACCCGCGATGATCAGCGGCGTGCGGGCCTGATCGATGAGCACGGAATCCACTTCGTCGATCAGCGCATACGCGTGTCCACGCTGGACGATCTGCGCGGGATCGACGCGCATGTTGTCGCGCAGATAGTCGAAGCCGAACTCGCTGGCGGTTCCGTAGGTCACGTCGGCCGCGTACGCCTTTTTGCGCCCTTCGATCCCCATGCCGTTTTGAATGAGCCCGACGCTCAGTCCCATAAAGCGATAGACCGATCCCATCCATTCGCTGTCGCGCTTGGCCAAATAGTCATTCACCGTGAACAGGTGCGCGCCTTCGCCCGTCAACGCGTTCAGATAAACGGCCAACGGAGCGACGAGGGTTTTCCCCTCTCCGGTCGCCATCTCGGCGATCATTCCTTTATGCAGAGCGATCCCGCCGATCAATTGGACGTCCCGGTGCCGGAGCTTGAGCACGCGCCGGGACGCCTCGCGAACCGCCGCGAACGCCTCCGGCAGAATGTCGTCCAGCGTTTCTCCCGCGGCAAGGCGCTTCTTGAACTCCGGCGTTTTCGCGCGCAATTCCTCGTCGCCGAGCTTCTCCATCGCGCCTTCCAGCGCGTTAATGGCCTCGATCGTCGGCTGCAGCGTTCGCAATTGACGCCCGTTGTGGCTGCCGAACACGGATACGAGCAGGCCGTCCAACAACGCCCGGGGGCTCCGTACCGGAGACGGCTCGACCGCTTCCACGGCTGCGGAAGCTCCGGAAGCGTTCGCCGCGCCTGTGAAAACGCGTGAGAGGACGCTCGCTTCGGAGCCTCCTCCGTCCGTTCGCGCTTTCTCTAATTCCGCGCCCAGCTCGACCAAGCGCTGCCCCAAATCCTTTTCAGCTCCGCGCTCTCCCGGAGCGGTAGCGGCTTTGGGGACGGAGACGGGCGCGTCCGCGGCATTTCTGACCGGCCGAGCGGCCGCGGGGACCGCTGCGGCTAAGACGGCCGCCGGGACCGCCGTCGCGAGAGAACCGGCCTTGGGAGTCAAAACGGGATCCGGCAAGGTCAGCGAACCGGAGAGCGACGGCGCCGCGAGGCCTCCGGCGGGCCCGGCAAGACCGGGCCGCAAAGCCGGCATCGCCGCGGGCGCCGTCGCGGAACTTGGACCCGTCCGCACGGCCTCGACGACGACGCGCGCGCATGCCGGCGAACTCGAAAGCGAAATCGAGAGCGCCAGGCACGCCGCGAACAAACGCCGGGCTTCCATCCTTATCAGGGTGCGCAGGGAGCGCCGGCCCCGCCAAGAGAGAAAGACCCAGGCGTCCCCGGTAAAAGGACTGCCCGAATCTAGGCCGAATGCGCCCCCATTTTCACCCGGAGGTCCCAACATCCGTTCGCACTCGACAATATAGGTCCTCCGGGGAAGCCGTTGGGGATCATAGGGCTTATTTTTGTTTCGGGACGCAGTGCCTATACTAAGGTTCGATTTCAGGAGGTGTTATGAAGAGAGTGATTTCCCTCACGGCGGCCGTATTCCTCACGATCGGGTTCGCTAAAACAGCGGAGGCGGACTCTTCCGCTCTTACCCTTCCGGAAGCCTCGGTTTCTCCGCTCAAACAGGCCCGAGCCGCGGATCCGGCCCCTGAAATCGGCAAAGCCGCGGCGCTCAAAATCGATCTAGGCGACATCCTCTTTCCCGACCGCGGGCGCAACGGCCGCGACCGCCGCCCCGGAAACGGGCGCAACGACCGTTGGCGCGGCCGCCAGGAAATCACCTGCAGCGCGAGCGACCGAGGCTGGGAGGAGCATTGGGGCGGACACCGGTCCCGCGGTTTCGATCTCGGACGCCTAGAGCAGACCGCGTGCGCGGACTGCAGAAAGAAGCACGGAAAATGCACGATCCACTGTGTGACCGAGGAATTCCGCTGCACGGCGCGGTTTAGACCGGAACAAAGCGACTCGTTCGAAAACGAAATTTCCGGAGACAGCCTTTCCCGCCGCTTCGATGCCGAGGACTCCGCGCTCGACCGCTGCTGGCGAGTCAACCGCGGCCGCCAAGGACGCTGCGAACTGACGGGACGCTGCGACGACGTCGGACGCACGATGTCGCGCGGCAGTTGCCGCTGAAAGACTTTGTCGTTTTCTAGGTCCAAAGACGGTTGATCGTGCCGTCGGGCCATGGGAGAATAGGTTGATGCTGCGCGTGTTTCGCTTTCTGTTTCTCAGCGCGATTAAGATCCTGGGGAGGATCTTCTACCGGTTCGATTTCGAATGGGTCGGGACTCCGCCGCAGCGCCCTTTCGAGCGGATCCGGCTGAACATTCTGCTCAACCACACCAGTTTGCTCGAACCGGTCGTTCTCTCGCTTCTCCCGTTCTCCTACCTGTGGAAAACCGCCGGAGAGGCCGCGTTTCCCGCCGCCGACATCACGATGAACCGCTCGGTCGCCGGCACGCTCTACGCCGCGCTCGCCCCTCACCCGATCAGCATCTCGCGCCGCAGAGACCATACCTGGCGCAAATTCCTGGAGCTCGCGTCCGGGGGGGCGCTGATCTTCATGACCCCGGAAGGCCGCATGAAGCGGCTCAACGGACTCGACAAACACGGAAAACTAATGACGGTACGCCGGGGGGTCGCCGAGGTGCTGCGCGAAATCGACGATGGCGACATGCTCGTGATGCATTCAGGAGGACTTCACCACGTTCTCGCCCCCGGATGGAAATTTCCCCGGCTGTTTAAGGAAATCCGTTTCCGGTTCGAATTGCTTCCGATCGTGGGATACAAACGCTTTCTCGACGCAAACCGTTCCGGATTCGAGGAGCGCGTCATCGCCGACCTGGAAGAACGCCGGGACCGCCACTGCTTTTCCCCGGCGACGCGGGAAGCCGTCGAACTTCAAGCCGCTTAACCGTCGTTTTTCCGCGCGCGTTCGCCGTCAGACTTCCGGCCGTCGCGTCTTACTTGGAGCGCTGAAGACCCTTCGCGCAGTCCTTGTGTCCGGGGTCGGCGGCCAAACAGGCGGTAAACGCCGCGCGGGCCTTCGCCTTTTGACCGGACATGAGGAACTTCATCCCCGCGTCGAATTGACGCCCGGCTTCCTTGGCTCCGGCTCCGGAAGGTTTCGAAGCGACCCCGAGCCGTTCCAACCCGGTCCGGCAATCGGCGTTCTTGGGATCAAGCTCCAGACAACGCGTCCACGCGTCCTGGGCGCCGCGCATGTCGCCGCGCTGGAAGCGCTAGTGTAGTGTCTCATAATTATATTGACATATAGCCCCGACGAAAGCTATCCTATGACCCATGAGAACAGCCCCTCCCATCTT
>PFUL01000153.1 GCA_002790095.1 Elusimicrobia bacterium CG_4_9_14_3_um_filter_62_55
CTTCGACCTCGAGGTGGTGAACCCCGACGCGCGCTCGGGACTCAAGGTGGGCGTCGGCACCATCACCGTGCCCTCGGGCGAGCTCACCAACCCGGTCGAGCCGCTCGTCTACACGACCGGCATCTCCCAGATCAATGGGACGGCTTCCTATAATCCGCTTCAGAAGCCGGTCTCGACCGGCACGGCCCAGGTGAAGCTCACCTTGGTCACGGACCCCGATGGGCCCGACGACGGGAAGTTCTTCACCGGCGCCGGCTGGAGCCCGGCCGAGACCTGGCTTAACTCGTCGCCCGATCCGGACAACGCGACCTGGAAGTACACCGGGTGGACGGCTCTCTACCAGGAGGACGGACACGAGTACCGGATCGACGTGCGCGGCAGGACGGAGGACCGCGGCTTCGGACAGCCCGGCAACCCCTCGATCTTCACCGTGGACAAGGTGCCTCCCTCGGTCGCGTTCGTAGCGCCGGCGGCCAACTCCTCCCAGAGCAACTCCTTCTCCGCCATTGCCGGCACGGCGATCGACCTCAACGGAAGCGGCCTCGACCGCGTCTGGTTCTTCGCCGCCGACACGGTCGGCACCGGCTCGGCCGGCGACGACGTCTACTGGACCGGCGCCGCGTGGGACACGGGCAACCCGGGAGTCGTGAGCTGGGTCGAGTTCAACGAGAGCCCGTTCAACGAGCCCGACAACGACGGGGCCAAGAGCTTCGACGTCCTCAACGTGGAGTTGACCTGGCCGTCGTTCGAGGACGGCAAGAAATACCGGGTCCAGCTCCGCTCGAGCGACGACCTCTCCCAGGAGAACGCGCCCTCGGCCACCGAGCGCGAGTTCTTCTACGACATCAGCCGGCCGACGGTGACGTTGCTGGCTCCGGTGCTGCCGTTGGGAGAGCAGTCGGCCGGGTCGCCCTGGAAGAACCAGCTCCCGACGATCACCGGCACGATCGAGGACAACGTCGCCGACACGATCATCGGCAAGCGCTTCATCAAGCTCAAGATCGTCGAGCAGGGCGGCACGCCGCTCTGGGACTGGCATACCTTGACTTTTGCCCCGTCGGTCGCCCTGGCGAGCTGGTCGATCGACGTCTCGACGACCCCCTACCAGAACGGCTTCTGGTACCAGGTGCTGGTCTACGCCGAGGACGCCGCGGGCAACAAGCACGGCACGCAGCTCGCGCCCGCGACGAGCGGCTACTTCCGGTTCGACGGCGGCCCCGCGTCCGGGGACGAGCCGACCGCGACGCTCGAGTCCCCGGCGAGCCCGGCCGAGGGCTCCGCGATCAACACGCTGCCGGTGCTGACCGGCACGGCCGTGGACCCCACCTCGGGCGCCGACCTCGTCGAGTACCGGCTCAAGGACGACATCACCGGCGAGTACTGGGACCCCGACGGGGGCGGGGGCTTGGGCGCTTGGAGCTCGACCCCCGGCATCGACACGACCTGGTTCGCCGCGACGATGACCGTGACCGGCGGGCAGCCCACCGATCCGAGCACGTGGGAGCTCACCGGCGTCACGTACAACTCCGGCAAACGCTTCAAGCTGTTCTACCGCGCCCGGGACCGTGCGGCCAACTACACGGCGAACTGGTCGACGCGCACGTTCCGCTACGACAACCAGGCCCCGATCACGCAGGTGACGATCCCGGACTCCGCGTCCCCCGATCACTTCAAGTCGGCGTCCGAGATCCAGCAGATCCAGGGCACGTACGACGACCCGGGTTTCTCGGGCGTGAGCGACCTGCGGGTCCGGATCCAGCGCGCCACCGACAACCTTTATTGGGACTACGCGGGCAACTGGGTCGCGTTCTCGGAGGCCATCCAGACCCCGGCGGGGGGCGCGTTCAGCCAGGACACGAACTTCCTGGACGCGGACCTAAACGACGGGACCAGCTACTACGTCTTCGCGTTCTCCCACGACGCGGCGACGAACGTGGAGACCGTCGCGGTCAAGGCCACGTTCTTCTTCGACGGGCAGAAGCCGGTCGCCAAGCCGGTCTATCCCGCGGGGGACCGGCTCAACTCGCTCCCCACGGTCTCGGGAACCGTCAGCGATCCGAGCCCCACTTCGCCCTCTCCCGGCGAGATCACCCTCGTCGAGACGCAGCTCGAGCGCCAGTCCGACAACTTCCACTGGGACGGCGGGAACTGGGTCAGCGACATCCCGGGCACGGTCTGGCGCAACGCCTGGCAGGCGGACTTCGGCGCCTTCGGACCGCCGCAGAGCGGGACCTTCACCTGGACCTATCCGAACGCCACCTTCCCCGACCCGCTCATCGCCGGGACCTTGGTCAACGGGGAGACCTACCGGTTCCGCGCGAGGGCGACCGACAAGGCCGGCAACGTGCAGACCGCCTTCTTCACGAACACCTGGGTCCACGACGTGAGCAGCCCCGTCGTCAAGATCACGATCCCGAACGCGACGCCCACGACGAGCATCTCCTCGGTGGACGGGACGGCGCTGGACCCGGCGCCGGGGCTCATCCAGGAGGTGCGGGTCTGGTACCGGCACGTGGACGGCTCGTGCGCCTCGCCCTGCACGGGCAACGAGCAGTGGTGGGATCCTGCGACCGGGCAGTTCAACCTTGTGGGCTCGGCGCCGCCGGCCGCCGCCTACGCGAGCGCGGCGGTGACGGGCGTCGACTGGACGTTTACGGGCGACTCGACCCCGACCTTCTCCAACAACCAGTCCTACCAGATCTTCGCGCGCGGCGTGGACGTCTCCTCGAACACGAGCCCGTTCCCGGGTCTCGGCAGCCCGGCGGACCGCACCGCCGGCGGGCTGGCCAAGGCGGCGGGCGCCTCGGGCGCGGGCACCTTCATCTTCTTCGAGTTCCGCCAGCCGCCGCCCGAGTCGGACATCGCGATCCCGGCGACGGACGGCAATTTCTATCCGATCGCGGGAGGCTCCGCGCTCAACTCCGTGAACGGGTCGCAGACCAACGGGACGACCGTGCAGATCCGGATCACGAACGTGACGACCCAGCCCGACCAGGTCTATACGTGGGGGCTCGGGCCCGGCTGGCAGTCGACCTCCACGTGGCTCGGCGGCTGCAGCGATACCGACTATACGCCGGGCGAGGCGACCTGCGGCTTCCACGGCGTGGACAGCCTCTCGTGGTCGAAAGACCTGACGGGGATCTGGCCCGCGGGCACGAACGACTTCCGGCTGGAGGTCCGCGGCATCCAGGGCACGCTCGTGGAGACTCCTCCGTTCGCGCAGAGGACGTTCGTGGTGGACGGCCAAAACCCCTCCGCCTCGGTGACGAACCCCGACGCGTCCGGGGGCGCGCGATCGGGGCAGGTGCGCTTCACGACCGCGACGGCCTCCGACGTTAGCCCGGGCCTGCTCGACTTCGCGACCGCCAAGTTCCAGATTTTCCTTTCCTCGGACACGGGCACGCGCTGGAACGGCTCGGCCTGGGTCACGTCCGCGTCCGAACTCCTGGCGGCTTCGCCGGAGGGCGGGGGGAACTTCCAGTACAGCGACGCCTCTCTACAGGCCGACACGGTGTTCGAGGACGGGGTCCGCTATACCGTCGAGTTCCGCATCGCGGACCGGGCCGGGAACACCACGATCACGAACCGCGAGTTCCGCTACGACCTCGGGACGCCGAGCGGCGGGATCTCGGTCCCCTCCGCGGACCTGAGCACGAACAGCCTCACCCAGCTCTCGGGCGCCTTCACGGACCCGGACCCGAACCTGGGCGACAACCCCGGCGACACGGAGCCCTCCGGCGTGGCCCAGGTCGAGGTGCTGCTCAAGGCGCGGGGCTCGTTCAACGCGACCTGGCTCGGGACCTACGGCGGCAGCATCGCCGACTGGGATGACTCGGCCTCCAAGTACGACGAGTCCCATTGGATCGACGCCGCCGTCTGGCAGACTTCGTGGAGCATCGTGCTGCCCTCCCTGTTGCCGGTCAACAATCACAAGTTCTCGGCCTGGATCCGCGTCACCGACAACGCCGGCAACCAGTCCGGGACGCCGTCCACGGTCGAGCTCGACGCGAACCAGAACGCGGGCGGCTCTCCAGCCCACACCTTCACCTTCGACGCGACGGACCCGCTCACCGACACGACGATCCCGCTCGCCGGCGAGTCCCTCCCCGGCGGGCTCGAGACGATCGCCGGGACCGCGGACGACGCGGGCGTGGAGCCGAGCGGGATCCTCGAGGTCCGCATGAAGCTCGGCCGATCGGACGGCTCGTATTGGCACTTCGTCTCGAACAACTGGACCGCGACGGCGAACGACAACTTCGGCGTTACGGGAACCGACTCGTGGAGCAAGCCGCTCTCGGCCTCGGCCGTCCAGAACGGCTACCGCTACGACGTCATCGCCTTCGCCAGGGACAACGCGGGGAATAACCTCACGGGAGCGATCTCCTCTACGAGCACCTTCGTCGTCGACTTCACCTCGCCGACCTCGAAAGTCTCATTCCCGGGCACCGGGGGATTCGCGGGCGCCGGAGCCATCGCGATCCAGGGTACCGCCGACGACCGGTACTGCGCGATCGTCGCCGGCTCCTGCCCCGGCGCCGGCGGCCGAGACCACCAGAGCGGGATCGAGGCCTCCGTCGTGAACGCCTCCAGCGTCGCGATCGCGCTCGAGCGCGTCTTGGACGGCTTCTACTGGAACGGCCTGTCTTTCGCCGACACGAGCGGTTCCCCGGCCTGGTCGACGGCGACCTACGTCGGAGACTCGAGCGGCACGTTCAGCTATTTCCTCCCGGCGGGAGCGCTCTCCGACTTGGCGACGTACCGGATATCCTCTCGCGTGTTCCGCGACCGGGCCGGCGACCGGCAGCTCGTCTTTACGACGAACACGTTCTCGGCGGACTTCTCCCCGCCGGCTTCCGTCGTCACCGATCCCGCTCACAACTCGACCAAGGAGTCGATCGCGACCATACTCGGTACCGCTCAGGACGTCGGCGCTGCGGGCATCTCGAGCGTCTACGTCGCCTACTACAGCGAGACGCTCGACCAATGGTGGAGCAAGTCGGCGAAGACGTTCAGTCTCGCCAATCCTGTCAGCCAAACCCCTCCCGACGAGCCCGACGGGTCGTCGGACTATTGGGTCGAGGCGAGCACCAATAATCTCACTCCGGTAAACTGGAGCGCTACGGGAGCTTCGACCCCCACGTTCGTGTCGGACAGCTTCTACCATGTGCTCGTGGCCGCCGCGGACAAGGGACTCAACCGCGAGGCGCGACCCGCGACGCCCGCCGCCGACACGAGCCGCATCCGCTTCCAGTTCATCGCGCCGATCCCGCGCTCGGGGATCATCCTCCCCCAGTCGGGGGACCACTTCCAATCGGCCGCGGTGAGCCTGACCGGCACGGCCAACGACGTCGCGACGGGCGAGGAGCTCCGCATCAAGGACATCACGGGCGGGACGCATCTCGCGTGGGACCGGACCTTGTTCCCGCTGGCGGGCTCCTGGAAGTCGACCACGGCCTTCAACGGCTTCAACGCGGCCGAGTACACGGACACCGCGACGCCGAACGACGACACCTGGCAATACACGAGGATCGGCGCGGCGGACTGGATCGAGAACGGGACGTTCCGCAAGTTCCGCCTCGAGGCCCGGGCGCTGGGCACGCCGACCGAGAGCCCGGCGCAGTCCGTCGAGTTCTTCGTCGACGACGTCGTCCCGCAGGCCGGGATCACCCTCCCGGACCGGAGCTACCACAGGCAGTTGCCGATGCTCTCGGGCACGGCGACCGACAACGCCGATCCGGAGCCGAGCTCCCAGAAAGGCGTCTACTTCAGAGTGAAGCGCAACTCCGACGGCTGGTATTGGGACTTCACGCTGGGTCAGTTCGTCTCGACGGCGGTGAACTGCATCTCGGGGACCGACGCCACCTGCGCGGTCGCGGCGGGCGGCGGCGGCTCGTACTCGGCGACGCACGCCAAGTTCGCGGACGGGACGGCGTTCGTCAACGATCAGCTCTACGTGGTCGAGCTCGTCGTCAAGGACAAGGCCGGCAACGCCTTCACCGCCTCGCGCAGCTTCACCTGGGACTTGGACGCCCCGGCCGCCCAGATCGACGAGCCGAGCGGTATCGGGGCGATCAACTCCCTTTCGACGCTGACCGGGACGGCCGACGACGACTTCTCGATCTACGCGACGAGCGTCTCACTGCGGTCCATCCCCAAGGACAAGTGCTTCAACCCCGGCACCGGCTCATTCAACAAGGCCTGCCCCTATTGGCTCGGCACCTCCTCGAGCCCGGTCACAGCCTTGCGGCAGCAGTGGTCCTTCACGCACGCCGGACTGAACTCGGCCCTGAGCCTCGCGAACACGCACTACACCTTGCTCGCCCGGTCAATCGACGCCGCGGGCAACGAGGACGCGGTCTTCTTCGCGGGCGCGGCCTCGCGGACCTTCCTCTTCGACGACAAGTCGCCCACGACCGCGATGACCTTCCCTGCCGACGGGGGGGGCTACAAGAGCAGCGCCGTCGGAGGCATCGCCAACCCGATCGCGGGGTCTGCGGACGAGGTGAACCTGCCTTGGGGCGCCGGCCTGCGCCGTGTCGAGCTGCGGATCGGCTACTTCCTCGCGGGCGACGACACCTATTACTGGCTGCCTGGGCCGCAGCTTTGGTCCTCGGGGACCCTGGCCAACGGCGGCTATTTCGACACCGGCGCGGACCCCTTGGGGGCGGGGTCGATCTCCTGGGACTACGACGTGCCCGTCGCCTGGACGGCCTCGGACCGGCTCTACACCGTCGAGTCGCGGGCGGAGGACGACAGCTACCTCGCCGACGGCACGGCCTCGGGCAACGTCGGCGTTCCCCAGACGGCGGGCGTGGACGTCCGGAGCTTCGTGGTGGACGACAGCCTGCCGACGGTCGCGTTGACCGCGCCGACGACCGGGTACCTCCCCGCGCTGACGCTGATCGCCGGAACGGCGAACGGAGACCTCTCAGGATTGGACCGGATCGAACTGCGCATCCGTCGCGTCGGCGGAGGGGCCGACGAGGATTGGACCGGCTCCTCGTGGACCGCGCTGAACATTCACTACTCGACCGCGGCGTTCACGCCGGGAAGCGGGAACATCCCGTGGACCTACGACGATTTGGCCGGCGCCTTCCAGAACGCGCAGGATTATCGGCTCTACCTCCGCGTTACGGACCTTTCCGGGAACCAGCGCATCGCTCCGGCCGGGGGGGACTTCACCTTCCGCCTCGATGACGCCCCGCCGACCGCCGCGCTGACCCGCCCCCCGGACCCGAGCATCGCGCTCAGCCCGCCCCCGTATTCGAACGCGCTCGCCTCGACGCGGCAGTTGACAATAATCTCGGGCACCGCGACCGAGCCGGGCGGATTGCCGTCGGGTATTTCTCAGACCTGGGTCGCGATCGCTTCGGGATCCGGCTCGGGGGCGATGTGGTACAGCACGATCACGGCGCAGTTCAGCGTCGGCCCGCAACTCGCGATCCACTGGGCGACGACCGTCGTCAACGGCAGCCCGTGGTCGTGGAACGAGCCCGCGATGACGAACCTCCTCGCAAACGGCAATGTCTATACGGTCTTCATGCGGGTCTTAGACGGGGCGGGGAACTCGATCGGGGACGTTTTGAACTTCAACAGCGCGGGCGCGATCTCGGAACCGTTCCTCTATGACGACGTGATCCCGACCCTCGGGATAGAGGCCCCGTCCGTCGCGTCGCACAACGCCGGCCTCGCGACGCTGTCGGGTACCGCGAGAGACCCGGGCGCCGGGCCTTCCGGCGTCAGCAAGGTCCGGATCGCGGTCCGCGATATCGGCGCGGGCAAGTGGTGGAATTTCACGCTCAACAACGGATACAACGTCATCGACCCGCCGGCGATCACCGGCGACGGGTGGACCGAGGCGTCTCTAGTGCAAAACGATCCGGTTCGCTGCCAGGGGGGAACGCAGAACTTCTGCTGGTCGATTTCGTTCCCGGTCGGCCGCTACGTCGAGGGATTGAGCTACCAGGTCGTCGCGCGGGCCGAGGATACGGCGACGAATACCGACGACGGCGCCCCCGGCGGCGGCGAGGGAAAAACCTTCATTTACGACAATACGCCGGCGGTTATCGTGGCGACCTTCCCTGCTCTGGGAGGGGCCTACAACCTGGCGGGTCTGAGCGCGCTTGCCGGGACCGCCGACGATTCCGGAACCGGAAATTCGGGCAACGCCCAGGTTCAGATCCTGCTCAAAAACGATACCTTGGGCAGCTACTGGACCGGCCTTGCCGCCGATTTCGACGCCCCGCCGGGAGGATACGACAACTGGGTGACGGTCGGCGGCACGGATCAATGGAGCATCAATTGGCCGACGCTCAACGACAATACCCCTTATGTCGTGTGGCTGCGCACGACCGACAACGCGGTGAACACCTCGACGCACCCGGCCTATCCGTCTCCGGATCACTCCTCGCATCTCGACGCGAACAAATATCCCGACGGGGTCACCCCGGCCCTGAGCTTTACTTTTGACGATTCCCTGCCGGTATCGGAAGTGATCGAGCCGGCGAACGGCGCCTTCATCAACGACCTTGCATCGCTTGCCACGATCTCGGGAACGGTCTGGTCGGATCCGGCGGATTCCGCGAACGCGAGCCCGATCGATCAGTTGCTCGCGAACCTCTGGTGCTCGGGCTGCGCGCCGGGCGCCGTTCCCGGGTGGTGGAACGGTTCGGTTTGGGGCGCCGGGGCGGAGCCTGCGCCGCTGTTTGGCGCGGCGGTATCCGCTCCGAGTTGGAGCGTCGGATTCTCGGTGACCTACGACGACGGCTATCAGTACAAGGCGTACACGCGCGGCCGCGATCAGGCGCTGAACCTTGAGGTTCCCGAAGCGGTCGGAACCTTCGTCGTGGACCTGACGCGTCCCGAAGCGAAGACCGTGTTCCCCGCGCATTTGGGATCCGCCGGCGCAGGCACCGTCATGATCGCCGGCACGGCGGACGACCGTTTCTGCGCGTTCAATCCGGGGCTGTGCGTGGCGGGCGCGCGCGACTTCCAGGCGGGGATCGAAGCGTCGAGCGTCACCGTTTCGGTGGAGAAGCTTAGCGGCAACTGCCCGACGCTTCCCACGGTCAACAACTGCTGGTGGGACGGGAACTCGTGGGTCGATCAAGTCGCTCCGATTTGGTCGACCGGGACCTTCGTCGGGGCCTCGAGCGGTGCGTGGACATACGCATTGGCGTCGTACGCGCTGACCGACACGCAGAACTATAGAGTGTCCGCGCGGGTAAACTTCGACCGGGCCGGCAACTCGCAGATCGTGATCACGACGAATTCCTTCACCGCGGATTTTAGTCCGCCGACGACGAAGATCCTCACGCCTCCGAATGCGACCAGCCCGGACTCGTTGCCGTTCATTTCCGGGACCTCGCTCGACGCCGGATCCGCGGGGGTGGAGACCGTCTACGCCGCCTATTACCACCAGGGCTCCAACAAATGGTGGAGTCAGGCGGCGCAGGATTTTACGCTTGCGAACCCCGGGGACAATAAGCCGCCGTTGCCGAGTCTCGACGCCACCTACTGGGTCCAGGCGTCCACCGACAACTCAACACCTGTGAATTGGTTCACCACCGGGGAGTCGACGCCGACCTTCGTGTCGGGGCAGACCTACCACGTGGTCGTCATCGCCGAGGATGTCGGTTTGAACCTCGAGGCGATTCCAGCCGCGCCGGCGGCGAACAGCGCCCGCCATTCGTTCACCTTCACCGCGCCGACTCCGCGTTCAGAGATCGTCAAGCCCGCGGCGGGCAAACCGCATTTCTCGCCGGGTGCGGCGTCGCTCAGCGGTACCGCCAACGACCCGACCACCGGGGCCGAGGCGCGCGTAAAGGACATCACCGTGGAACCGAATCTCGTGTGGAACGGGGGGGCGTGGATCAGTTCGGACACCTTCAACGACTTCATCGCGATCAACTTCGTCGACAACGGCATCGGGGTGGACGACAACTGGGACTTCACGATGGCCCCGGCGTCGAATTGGACTCTCAACGGAGCGCTCCGAAAATTCCAGATCGAGGAACGCGCAACGCCCGGTCCCGAGGCCCCGGCGAAGGGTCCCGTGGAATTCTATGTGGACGATGCGCCGCCGACGCTCGCGGTGACCCGTCCTGCGGCGCCTTTCCTTAATAAACTTTCCGCGCTGTCGGGAACGGCGGCCGACAACACCGATTCGCTCGGCGTCGGCGAGGGACAGAGCAAGACGGTGTTCTTCCGCATCGTCCGCATCGGAGACAGCGCGGTATTCGACGGCGTCGCCGGGAATTTCATCGCCCCGACCGGGAAAACCTGCTTCGCCGCGGACACCGACGACACCTGCTTGCCGGCGGTTTTCGTTTCTGGGACCCAATACAAATACGACCACGCGAAGATCGCCGACGGCACCGCGTTCACCAACAACGAGAGCTATACCGTTGAAATCCGGGCCGAGGACGCCGCGAAGAACCCCAACACGGCCGGCTTCGGCTTCACTTGGGATCTCGATTCCCCCGCCGCGGGCATCATCCGCCCGACACTGAACGCGCCGATTAATTCCCTGAGCGCGCTGACCGGTACCGCGTCCGATGACTTTTCCATGTTCCATACGAGCGTCTCTTTGCGCAGCCTCGGCAAGAACCAGTGCTACAACCCGGGCACGGGATCGTTCAACCGGAACTGCCCGTTCTGGATCGAGACCTCCTCGGATGCGAGCGCGAACTGGACCTACACGGACGCGAGCCTCAATTCCGCTCTGGCATTGGCCAACACGCACTATACGCTTCTGGTTCGCGCTATCGACGCGGCGACAAATCAGGACGTTTCCTATACCGACAACGTCTCATCGTTCACCTTCCTGTTCGACAGCGCGGCGCCCGAAACCTTCTTGGCGTTTCCGGCCCATCAGCAGGCGTATAAGAGCGCGAACATCAGCGGCGTCGGCAACCCCATCGCCGGCAGCGTCGTCGATCCGGGCGCGCCGTGGAATTCGCCGGTCCGGAGGGTCGAATTGCGCGTCGGACATCTTGTCGCCGACGATACCTATTACTGGGAGCCGGGTCCGCAGATTTGGTCCTCGGGCACCTTGGCCAACAACGGCTACTTCGACAGCGGCGCGGTGGCGTTCACGCCGTGGTCCTACGACACTCCGATCACCTGGCTGGGAACCGATACTCAATATCGTCTCGAAGCGCGGGCCGAAGACGAAACCTTCCTCGGAAACGGAACCGCGACCGGCAATAAAGAGGTTCCGAGTCAAATCGGGACGGACATCCGCACCTTCGTCGTCGACGACACGCCGCCGAGCGTCTCGCTGCAGGCGCCGGCGACCGGTTATTTGGCCTCCCTGACCGAGATTTCCGGAACGGCGAACGGGGATCTCGCGGGGTTGTCGCGCGTCGAACTCCGCGTTCAGCGCATCGCGGGAGGCGCCGACGAGGATTGGACGGGGTCTTCGTGGACCGCGCTCAACGAGCATTATTCGACGGCGACCTTCAGTCCAGCGCCGGGCGACATCCTCTGGAGCTACGACGATTTAGACGGCGCTTTCCTGACCGGAGAGGATTACCGGCTGTTCATCCGGGCCTTCGACACCGCGGGCAACGAGAGACCGGCCCCCGTGAACGGGGATCTGCAGTTTCGCTACGATGATCAGACTCCCTCCGGAGGGATCACGCGTCCTCCCGGTCCGCTGCCGGCGCCGAATCCGCCCCCGTACTCGAACGCGGGCGCCTCGACGCGGCAGTTGACGGCCCTGTCGGGAACCGCGGCCGAACCTGGGGGCGTGCAGTCGGGGCTTGACGAAATTTGGGTGGCAATCTCCTCGGGTTCGGGGTCCGGCGCGAAGTGGTGGGATTACGGCGCCGGGGCGTTCAGCGTGGGACCGCAGTTGGCCATCCACTGGTCGTCGAAGGCCGTGACCGCCAATCCGTGGACCTACAACGATGCGAATCTCGCCGCCGCGTATCAAAACGGCGTTTCCTATAACGTGTTCCTGCGCATCTACGACCACTCCGGCAACGCGTTTGGGGCGGTGGTGAACTCCGACGACACGGGCGTCGTGAAGCAGAACTTCCTCTATGACGACGCGATGCCGACGGCGGCGATCGAGAAGCCGAACACGACGTTCCATAACGCCATTTTGACGACTCTGTCGGGAACCTCGCGCGACGCGGGCGTGAGCGGCCTTTCCGGGCTCAAGGAGGTGCGGGTCGCCGTGAGGGACGTGGGCGCGGATCAGTGGTGGAACTTTACGACCGACGGCGGGTTCAACGTCGCCGACACGGACGTTAACGGCGACGCCTGGAGACTCGCGGCGCTCACGCAGGACGATCCGGTGCGCTGCCAAAACGGCACCGAGAATTACTGCTGGAAGGTCGCCTTCTCGACGGGCCGTTACGTGGCCGGCAAGAATTATCAGGTCGTCGCGCGGCCCAAGGACAACGCGACGAATATCGATGACTCCGCGCCGCTCGGAGGCGAGGGCTATACCTTCGTTTATGACGATGCGCCGGCGGTGGTGAATTCGACATTCCCGATCGCGGGCGCCTCGTACAACCTCGCGGGACTCGAGGCGCTGGCCGGAACGGCCGACGACTCGGCCACCGGCGCGTCCGGCGTCCAAACGGTCGAGATCCTGCTGAAGAACCCCGTCGGCAACACCTGGACCGGCGTCGGCGACGCGTTCGACTCGAACACCAACTGGGTGACCGTCAATGGAACGACCGAATGGAACAAGGCGTTTCCGAATCTGTCGGACAACGTCACTTACGTGATTTGGAAGCGTGCGACCGACGTGGCCTTAAATATCTCGACCTCGCCGACCCTCGTGGACATCGGAAACAACCTCGAGGGCGACAGCGCGACGCCGGCTGTTTCGTTCACGTACGACAACTCGGCGCCGTATTCCGTGCTCACCTCTCCTTTGCCGAGTTCGTTCCCCTCGAACGTGGGGGCGCTCGCGACGATTTCCGGGACGGCGCACACCGACGTGGACGAACTCGTCACGAGCGGTTCACCGGTGAGCCAGGTCCTGTTGAATCTCCGCTGTTCGGGCTGCGGCGCCGGGGTGACGGCCGCATGGCGCGATTTGTCTTCTTGGGTCGCGGGAGAACCGAATCCGCCGTTGCGCACGACGGCGTTCGCCTCCCCCGAGTGGTCGTTTTTCTTCAACGAGCCCGCGCTGTGGCGAGACGGCATGCGCTACGAAATCCACACCCGCGCGAGGGACGCGGCCGGCAATCCCGAATCGCCGAATTCGGTTTCCAGCTTCGTCGTCGACCTGACGACGCCCGCGTCGAAAACGACGTCTCCGACGCCCGGAGGCTACGCGAGCGCGTCGCTGACTCAGATCACCGGAACGGCGGACGACGAATTCTGCACCTTCAACCAGGGGCTTTGCACGGCGGGCGCGCGCGAGTACGAGGCGGGCATCGCGGCCTCGAGCGTGGCGGTGACGCTGCGCGAAATCTTCGGCGTGAACAACTACTGGGACGGGAACGGATTCAACAGCGCGTCGCCGGTTTGGCTGGACGCGAACTTCGTCGGCGCGTCGAGCGGCGTCTGGACGCTGCCGTTTCTCGCCGCGGATCTGACCTCGCCGCGCCAATACGAGGTCTCCTCGGCGGTGCGCGACCGCGCGGGCAACCAGGAGGTCGTCACCGTCACGACGGTCACCTTCACCTACGACATCAGCGCGCCGGTGTCTCTGGCGACGGCGCCGGTCGGCAACATCGGCGGGATCGCCGGGATTTACGGAACGGCGAAAGACGACGCTCCGGGCTGGTTGGACCATATCGAACTGCTGATTAAGGAGACCGAGTGCGCTGACCCGGATGGAGCCTGCAACGTCAATAAGTATTGGACCGGCGCGATTTGGGACGCGAACCCGGCCTGGGTGGCCGGCGGGATCATCGGGGCGGAACTCGCGGGCATCGACGGCAACGACGACACCGTCTGCGACGCCGGCGAGACCTGCGCGTGGACCTTCGACACTTCCGGCGTCGCGTGGGACAACAAGTCGACCTTTACGGTGATCGCGGCCGGCGTCGACCAGGCGGGCAACCAGGAAGCCCAGCATTTGGTGAAGGACATCGAGTTCAACCTGGAGACCCCGGAAGCGGTCGTCGTGATGACGCAGCCGGGGTCCCCGGACGATCTGAACTACAAGTCGAACACGTCGTCGATCCTGACCCTCCAGGGCACCGGCTCGAACATGCGCACCGTCGGCGGGCACGGCGTCCAGATCCAGGTCAAGCGTCTGAGGGAGCCGACGAGCTACTGGTACGATCCGGACGCGAAGTGGGTGAACGATCCGTCGACCTACACGCCGGTGAACGTCGTGGACGGCGGACCGCAGACCTGGAGCAAGAGTCTCGCGGCGCCGTACACGGTCAACAACTCGTCGTACCTGATTACGGTCACGCCGATCAACGCCGCCGCCCAGCCGGGCCCCGTGTACACGCGCCGGGTTATCGTCGACAACACCGCTCCGGTCGGCCAGATCACCCAGCCCCCGACGGCGTCCTGCGCCGGCGCCGACGCGTGCTTGAACTCCTTGCCGGCCCTCATCGGCACCGCGACGGACCCGAACACGCCGAAGCCGCCGACGGTCGCGATCGGGAACATCAAGTTCAACTTCAAGGACAATTCCACCGGGGATTATTGGGACCCGGCGGCCGGTTCGTTCCAGGCGCTGTTTAAGGAGTTCGGCGCCGGGGCGTTCAGCTCCGCGGGCAACCCGCCGACCTTCACCTTCAGCTCGACGACCTTGATCGGGCCGGCGTTGCTGGACGGCATCGACTATACGCTTACCGCGCACGCGTCGGATAAAGCGGGCAACGACGACGCCTCGATGGCCGAGTACACCTTTGTGTTCGACACCAGCCCGCCGACGGGCTATCTCGTCCAGCCTTCCTCGGGCTTGGTTTACTTGAACCTGTCCCAAATCTCCGGGACCTCGTTGGACCCCACGGGCGTGTTCGGCGTGGCCAAATCCGATTTGAACCGGGTCGAGGTCGAGATCCGCGACGAGGTGTTCGGGAGCTGTTGGTCGGACGCGACCGGATCCTTCCTCGGCTGTCCGAAGTTCAATGCCGCGACGGGGCTCAACCCCTGGACCTACTCGCATCCGAATCTTTCCGGAGCGCTGACCAGCGGAAAATCGTACGTGATCACCGCACGGGGCGTCGACAACGCCGGCAACACGCAAGGGCTGTTCGCGGTTCCCGCCTCGTCGAAGACGATCAAGGTCGACAACGGCGCGCCCCAGGTGGTGATCACGAAGCCGGTGGAGGGGCAGGCGTATCGCGACATCGATTTAGCGGGCGGCGCCGCGCTGCTGGGTACCGCCTCGGATCCGGAAAGCGGATTGTATCCGGATTCCGACGCCCTGGAGCGCATCGAGATCGTGATTTCCTACCTGTTCGCGGGCGACACCTATTACTACACCGGCGTGATTCAGCCCGGAGGCACAAAGTTCTCCTCGGACACGACGGAAACCGCCGAATGGTTCGCGGACTTCTCGGGGAGCACCGATTCGTGGCGCTTCTTCTTTGACGCCGTGGACTGGGTCTCCGACAAGGTCTACCGGATCAAAACGCGCGGCTTGGACAAGGCGCGCGACGCCAACGAAAGCATCGTCGGAAATTTGACCTCCGTGTTCACGCCGACGGTCAACGAGGTCGAGTTCATCGTCGACCGGACGAAGCCGACGAGCGAGATCACGAGCGTCGGCAACGGGGAGTTCATTCAGAATCTCGATGTGATCGCGGGAACCGCGAACGCGGATTTGGCCGGGCCGTCCCAGTATTTCCTGCGGGTGACGACCGGGACCGCGCCGAATCAGGCGTACTGGAACGGAACCGCGTGGTCGCTCACACCGACCGACCTCCCCGTGGACGTCCCCGGGTCCCCCGGCCAGGTGAACTGGCAGTATCCGGGCACCTTGCTCGGTCAGAACGCCCCGACGGTTATCGAGAACGATGGAACGCTGTACGGCATCTCGCTTCAGGTGCGCGACCGCGCGGGCAACCTTTCGGCCGCCGCGACGACCTTCGTGACGCTGGACCGCATCGGTCCGAGTGTTTCGATCACGACGCCGATGGCGGCCCCGTACGACAACTATTCAACGGTTCGCCCGCTGGCGCAGCTCCGCGGCGGCGCGTCCGACCTGCCGGCCGGCGTGCAGCGCGTCGAGGTCCAGCTCGAAAACATCAATGACGGGTCCTTCTGGCAGGTCGGCACCTCGAACTGGGTCGTGGGTGTTTCAAGCTACGCGATCGCGACCGACACCAACCCGTGGACGACGAACGCGGCGGCCTGGGAGGACAACAAAACCTACCGAGTTTACGTGCGCGCGTTCGATTTTGCCGGCAACCAGTCGGGGTCGACGATTCAACGCGATTTCGTCTATGATGTCAACAAGCCCTCGAGCACGATCGCGGTCCCGAACCAGGCCTTCTACCCCGCGGGCCAGCCGGCGGTCCTTCAGGGAACGGCTCGTGACTGGGTGAATCTGCCGGGTTCCGAGACAGATTCCGGCCTGCTGCGCGTCGAACTGCAGGTGCAAAACGAAGCGGGGGATTTCTGGAACGGCGCCGTGTTCAATCCCGCGGTCACTTGGCGCACGGTGTCGACGAACACCTTGGTGCCGGCCGACTGGCTGTACCCGCCGTCGAACCCTCCCGGAGAGTCGATCCCCGGCTGGCAGCACGGGATCGACTATACCGTGCGCCTGCGCGCGATCGATGAGGCGCTCAACATCGAGTTCCCGGAGCAGACGTTTACCTTCACCTACGACGCGGAAGCGCCGACGACGACGGTCAGCGCGCCCTACGACGCCCAATACGTCGTCGCGTTCTCCTCGGTCTCCGGGCCGTTCGACGAGCCGATTCCGCCGACCGAGTCGGGGGTCGCGTTGATTCAGGTCGCGATTCAGGAGCCGTTGGGAAACTTCTGGGACGGCTCGGCCTTCAACTCCTACGCCGCCGGGACTTCGTGGCGCGCGGCCGCGGTTCACCAGACGAGTTGGAGCTTCGTCGACGCGAATCTTTCCGCGTTCTTCGCCGGCATCTCCGACCCGAAGACCTACACCTTCTACCTGCGCGGCGTCGACGCGGCCGGCAACCAGAATCGGGGAACCGGCGTCGCTCCGGTCGGCGGGGGCAGCGATGTTCAGGTCGATTTCTTCCCACCGGTGTCGGAAACGACCTACCCGGTGACCGGGGGCTTCTATCAAGGAGGACTGACGCCGATCCGCGGCACCGCCGACGACCAATCGCTCAATCCGACTCCCGGCGCCGGGATATTGGAAATCAAGCTGAAGGCGATCCGGCTCAATAACGCGGGAGTCGCCAGGTACTGGAACGGTTCCGCCTTCGCCGATTTGACGGACCCCGGCTTCAACCTTCCGACGACGCCCATCGGGGCGGCCCAGTCCATCGTCAACTTCCAGAGCGAAGCGCAGTCCTTGGGCGAGGCGGCCTTCGCCGACGGCTACGAATACCGCGTCGTGACGCGTGCGAAAGACCTCCTGGCGAACACCGAGGTCTCGGTGACGACGGTGTCGTTTATCGTCGACAAGTCGACGCCGGTGGCGAACTTCACCGGCGTGAGCAACGGGGTCGTCTATGTCAGCACCAACGGCCTGCAGATCACCACGGGCACCTTCGCGGAAACCTTCGCGGGCGGGAATGTCGTTTCGAGCGTCAGCGTGGTCGATGTGCAGATTGAGGACATCTCCGCGGGGCCGCACTCCATCCCGGGCGGCAACGCTTACTGGGACGGAGAGAACTGGACCGCGGCCGCGGTGTCTTCACGAGCGACAATCACCTCGACGTGGACCTTCAGCGGCATGCCGGCCGATTGGACCCACGGCGATTCCTGCGGCCTGATTACGACCTGCGCCGACGGCCGCGAGTACTTGCTGCGCGTGCGCGCGGTCGACAATGCCGGAAACCGCGGATCGTTTCCGTCGTCGGGGCAGACCGACCAGGTCCGCGTCGTTGTCGACGTTCAGGAACCGGTCGCGGCGATCACGGTTCCCGCCGTTCCCGACGGCGATCTCGTGACGAGCCTTCTTACGATCTCCGGAACGGCCGCCGATGTCGTCGTGAACGCCTCGTCCTCGGGAATCAGCGCGGTGGACGTCAGCATCGAGGGGGACACCGGTCCTGGAGGCTGTCACCTCAACTTGCATTGGTGGGAGGGCGGGGGGTCCTGGGGGCCGGTCGGTCCCGTTTGGAATCCCGCCGTCTATAATCAGTCGCTGGACCAATGGACCTTCACCTCGACGAACCTCGACTCAAATCTGGGTGTGGACTGCTTTTACATCGTGACCGTCCGCGCGACCGACAAAGTCGGCACGCGACAGACGAAATTCCAAGGCGCGGGCGAGATCGCGCGCTTTCGCTGGCGCTTCCGCCCTCCGCCGGCCGTCACGACGATCAGCGCGCCGCTCAACGATCAGTACAACGATTTGACGCTGTTCAACGGAAGCGCGAACAACGAGACCGTGAAGGTGGAGGTGCAGGTCAAGCGTCAGGACACAGGAGAGTGCTGGGGGGGAGATTCCGGGTTGGGCAGCGGCGGCTGGGTCGATTGTCTCGTCGACGTTTCGACCGCGGTGCGCACCGTCTACCCGAGCCTCAACCTGTGGACCTATCCGGGCGGCGGGGACGTGATCCCGCCGGCGGTCAACAACACGACCTTCACGCTTTCGATTCGCGGCTACAACGTCGCGGGGATTCCGGAGGTCGCCGCGCCCAACTTCGCGACGGCGGTCAATTACCAGGTGGATCGTTCCTCGCCGCTCAGCACGATCGGCTTTCCCAACAACGGCGCGTTCCTCTCGACGCCCCCGACCCTGACGGGCTCGGTCGTCGATCCGACGATCGGACAGGTATCGGCCGGAATCAAAGATCCCGCCGGCGCGGAAATTCGCCTTCAGCGCTCCGACGGAAAATACTGGAACGAGCTTCTCGGCAACTGGTTCGGCGCGCCGGTGTTTTCGACTGCGGTCTACAACGGCGGGGCCGACGAATGGGCGTTTACCGCGGCGGTCTCCTCGATGGTCTGGTCCAACGGCGAGAGCTACACGCTCGACGTCCGCGGCATCGACCAGGCGATCGGGGCCGCCTCCGGGAACACCGAACTTCCCAGCGGGACGGTCAACTTCATCTACGACACCCAGGTCCCGACCGCGACGATCACCTCGCTGTTTGCGGGCAGCACCTATACGGCCATCGCCGTCTCCGGAACCTTTGTGGAAGCGGGTCCCGGGCAGATTCAGGACGTTCTGTTGGTGATCAAGGATCACGGGACGAACGGCGCCCCGTTCGTGCGGTACGCGAACGGAACCACCTGGGGCGACCAGTTGATCCCGACGACGACGGTTTTGACCGGGAATGATTGGGAACTGCTGAACCTGCCGACTTTCGAAGACCGGCATTTCTATACCGTGTACGCGGAGGCGCGCGACAAGGCGGGCAACCAGCAGAACCAAACCCAGTACGCGCTGAACAACTCGTCGGTCTCCTTCTACCTGGACCTGTCGACGCCGATCATCACGATGACCAATCCCCCGTCCGACGGCTTTTCGACGAATCTGCGCTTTAATTTGGCGGGCAAGGTCATCGACCCGAACGCGGGCTTCAACGCCGGGGTTTCCAGCGAACTCAACGTGAAGGTGCTGATCAAGTACGTCGAGGCCGGGACGACCTACTATTACGACAAGAGCACCTTCACCTCGGTTTGCGCGCTGTGCAATGAGACCGACGCCTGGTTCGAACCGCGGTCGATCGGCTGGACGCAATTGGGCCCGTCGTCGGGGTCCTGGGTGTACGACCAAGGAAACCTTCAGACGAAATGGGTGTCCGGCAAGCAGTATGTGATCGGCGTGCGGGCGCTCGATGACGCCGTCCCCTCGCCCAACGAGGCGCCGTCCCAGCCGCTTCTGTTCAGCAACTTCCGCTTCGACGAGGTGCTGCCGTCCGCAGGGATCACTTCGCCGCTCGACCATACGCCGCGAAAGGCGCTGGCTTCGATCGCCGGTACGGCGGCCGACGATTTCGCCGGCATCAGCAGCGTGAAGCTGGTCATCAGCCATGTCGCGGCCGGAACGACCTACTACTGGAACGACGGCGTGGTGCCTTCGACCTTCACGACGGCCTACGATGACGTTCCGGCGGTGCTGGGCTCTCCCGGCGCGACGAATACCGGCTGGACCTTCGACTCCTCGGTGATCCCTCAGCTCAACGACGGCTCGACCCTCGGCCACGAATTCCGGATCTACGCCTTCTCAGGCGACGACGCCGGCAACGTGGAGGTGGCGGGTTCGACGACGTCGATCTACATCGACAACACGCCGCCGGTGCCGCTTTGGTCGCGGCCGCCGAGCGCGGCGGTCAACCAGGCGGGGCGCAAATACTACAGTCCCGCCGAAACGGTCGGCAGTCAGAACTTCGGAAACCCGGTGGACCCGATGGGGGGCAGCGCCTCGGATACGCCGTACCCGGCGGGCTATCCGACCGCGCGTCCGAGCGCCGTCGAGGTTCGGATAAAGCGGAGCTTCGACGGGCTGTACTGGGACGGAACGAATTGGGTGGCGCCGAACACGACCTGGGTGACGATGTCCGGAACGACGACCTGGTCGTGGACGACCCCCCCGGCGGTCTCGACGCCGACGGCGTGGAACGACAATCAGAAGATGACCGTCGACGTCCGCGCGTTCGACGTGGTCGGGAACACCTCTTCGATCGTGACCGAGGACTTCAACTGGGATTCCGTCCGGCCGATTCCCTACATTGGGATTCCGAATCAGGCTTATGTCGCCGCGATTCCCTCCTTAGTCGGCACGGCGAACGACCCGCTCGACGGATCCGAGGGCAGCGGCTCGGATTCCGGAACGGAAATCGTCGAGATCGCGGTGCGGCGCAACGTCGGCCTGCCGCGCTGGTGGGACGGCGGGGACTTCACCGTCCTTGACGTCGATCACGCCGTCGACGGCTCGGGCTGGTTCGGCGCCGCCGTCGGGGTCGAGCTGTCGACGGCGAATTGGACCTACGACAGCACGACGATCGAGTCGCAGCTGGTCTCGGGCGAGGAGTATTCTCTCAACGCGCGGGCGAAGGATTACGCCAAGAACGTGAGCGACCCGGTCAGCACCTTCACCTTCGTCTACGACCCCGATCCGCCGAGCGTGCGCATCAACGAGCCTCCGGCGCAGACGGGGCTGACGATCTCGCATTTGAGCAGCCTCACCGGAACCGCGCAGGACAACGTGCTGCTCGACCGGGTGCAGGTGCGCATCTACAGCGCGCAGTTCGCGCTGTTCTGGGCGCCCGGAGACTACTCGATTCCGGAGGCGATCCGCTACTCGCTCTCGGACACCGATGCGGGCGCGTGGTTCAACGCGAGCGGGCTCGCCAATTGGACGACCGGGCCGTTCGGTCCGGACTTCTTCACCAACGGCCAGAGCTACTCGATCCACTCGCGCTCGGTGGACAAGGCGGGCAATGTCTCGCAGATTTCGGCGTCGACCTTCGGATTCACCACGGAGCTTCCGGAAACCTTCATCGTCCATCCGAGCAGTCCGGCCCTGTCGGTGCTGCCGACGATCAGCGGTACCGGCGTCGACTTCCAGGCGAACATCACGACGATCAGCGTCGCGATCGGGCGTTTGACCGGCGGATCCACCGCCTGGTGGAACGGCGCCGCGTTCCAGGCGCAAAACGATCCGGTGTGGAATTTCGTCGAGAAATGCGACGCGCAGAACTGCAACTGGCAGTACGCGGGTCTGACCGAGCCGTTCCTGACGCCGGGCCTGCGCTATCATGTCGTCAGCATTTCGACGAACCAGGCCGGCAATGTCGAGGAATTGGGCTTGGGCAATGTCGATACCGGCCGCGATTTCACCTTCGTTTGGGATAAACTGGCCCCGGATTCCGACATCACCGTGCCGCTCGACGGGCAGGTGTTGTCTTCGATCGCACAGCTCGCGGGGACGGCCGGCGATCAGGATCCGGGGGGCGGCATCCCGGGCGTGTCGAGCATGACCGTTTCCATCCAAGAGATCTGGCCGAACGTCGGCGCGTATTGGGACGGCGGCAGCACCTTTACGCTTACCGCAGAAGCGTTCTGGCCGGTCGACACTTTGACGCCGACCGGAGGCAACCAGTACACCTGGTCGATCGCGGGCGGCCTGCCGGTCTTTAAGGACGACACGACCTACCGGGTGCGGGTGAAGGCGGCGGACGGGGCTTTGCCGACGCCGAACCAGCAGGCGATCGCCTCGCAGATCGATTTCAGTTTCGAGACTTCGGAATCGTCGGTGGCGGTGGTCTTCCCGGCGCTGTTGAACGACTATAACACGGTCGCGGCGATCTCGGGAACCGCGTCCGACACCTTCGGGGTGCGGGTCGCGTCGATCTCGATCCGCGAGAAAACCGGCGCCTATTGGGACGGTTCGACCTACACCTTGCTGAGCCCGCAGTACTACACCGTGGGCTTGACCGATACCGGGGACGGACAGAACTTCACCTGGAGCTTCTCTTCGAATACCTTCAACTTCCAGGATAACTTCCGCTATGTGATCAGCGTCAAGTCCGAGGGCGCCAGCTCCGTCGTCTATCAGGGCAACGACACGGAATTCATCTTCGACACCACCGAACCGACGGCCGATCTGACCCGGCCGGCTCGCGCGGTGAACCCGCTCAACGCGAACTCGGTCGGCTTCTTCCTTAACCAGTTGGCCGTGGTGTCCGGAACGGCCGAGGACTCCGAGGGCGCCAAGATCAACGCGGCGAGAACCAATTTCGTGGAGGTGCGCGTCCAGGACACGACGAACCCGCCGTTTAGGTTCTGGGACGGGGCGACGGGCTTCAACGCGGACAGCCCCTTCTGGATCCAGACCACTTTGGACACGATCCCCGACCCCGACGAGTTCAGCAAGTCGGCGCAGCTTCCCACGCCCGACAAGATGACGACGGGGACCGTCTACGAGATCCAATCGCGCGCAACGGACAACGCGGCGAACGTTCAATCGACGCTGAAGACCGGGACGACCTTTACCTTCGACGCGGTGCCGCCGACGATCGCGATTCTGGGGCCCGACAACGACATCGCGGTGAGTTCGGATCCGTTCAAATACTGCGGTCCGCTCAAATGCGGCGGCTTGGCGCAAAGCACCGGGACCGCGAGCGACAACTTCAACGTCCGCAGCGTCGAATACCGGATCGCGAAGCAGAACGGGGAATACTGGAACAACGGGACGAACCTGTTCCAGGCGGGCTCGGTTTGGATCGTCTCCGACGACTCGGCGACCGTCTCGGGCGCCTTCTCGTGGGTCGCGTCGACTTTGCCGGCGTTCAGCGCCTTCGGCAATCAGCGCTACCGCATCGAGTCGCGCGCCACCGACGCCGCGGGCAACGTGCTCGTCTATTCGACCGCGACCTTCGTCTGGGACGACGTGCAGCCGATTTCCGTATCGACCTCGATCGTCCACTATTCGACCATCAGCACGCTCGGGGCGATTTACGGAACTGCGACCGACGGAAACGCGCCGCAGATCGGCGGGAAGATCGCGCCGCAGATCAGCGTGGTCAATTTCCGCATCCAGCGGGTCTCGGATTCCCAGTGCTGGGACTGGCTGGGCAACTTCGGTGATTCGACCTGCGGGTTCGCCCAGCCGGTCAATGTCGCCGGCGCGGCTCCGGCCTATGAATGGAACATCAGCACGGTGGAGAACCTCCCGGCGGATTCGAATCTTCTCACCGGATCGAGCTATACGATCAACGTCCAGGCGATCGACAAGGCGAACAACTTCGAAGTGAACATCTCGACGGTGCTGTTTACCTTCGACAACACGCCGCCGGTGACGAGCGTCGGAACCCCGGCGGCCGGGGGCTTCTACCGGCCGACCGATCTCGGCGCCCTCGGCGGCACGGCGTTGGACTCCCCCGCCGGCCCGGCGGGGGTGACCTACAACATGCGCGATACGGTCACCGGGCAATGGTTCGACGCGGTCGGCTCGACCTTCAGCTTCAACGCCGAACCGCTTCCGTCGCCGGCGACCTTGATCGGCAACGCGTGGTCCAAGAGCATCGGCGTGCCGTTGACGACCTTCATCGACGGCCACGCCTACGAGCTTCGCATGATCGGCGAGGACGCGGTGGGCAACCGCGAGTCGCTGGCGAAGGCGATGACGACCTTCATCGTCGACAACAGCACGCCGAACGCCGGCGTCGGAACGAACTCGATCAACGGCGACGGCGAAACGGAGTTCGATACCGTCGGCTTGGTCGGCAAGGCGCAGGACCGTACCCCGATCGGGCTGCCGGGCGAGGCGCTGACCCAGTCCTCGATCGCGCTCCCGACCGATGTTCTCTTCACGATTCGCCAGACGGATTCCTTCCTGAAGACGGTGCCTGCGCCCGGCGATTTGTTCTGGAACGGATCCGCGTTCGTCCCGGACGACAGCACGAACGTGATCTGCACGGCGCCCGGAGTTCCCGCGAACTGCCGCTGGAACACCGCGACCACTTACGACCCGGTGACCTACGATTGGACTTACACGGGTTTGGGCGCCGGCGGCACGCCGTGGCCGCGCGGTAAGATTTACTTCGTCCGCGTCCGCGCGCGCGACCGGGCGAAAAACCTAACCCCCCCGACCGATCCCGGCATCCCGACCTACAAGTTCAAGGTCGCGGCGCCGGCCGAGAGTTTCCGCGTCGAAGTGCTCGATCCTGATCCGTTTACCGCCAACGACCCGTTCAGCGTGCGGGTGACGGCGCTCGACGACTTGGGCGTCACCGCGGCCGACTACGCGGGCACGATCAAGTTCCTCTCGCTGGACGCCTCTGCGCCGGAATCCAACGACGGAGTCACCTTCCCCTCGGACTACACCTTCCAAGCGGCCGACAACGGCGCGCGCGATTTCACGGTGCGTCTGCGCATGTCGGGTACCCGCTCCATCCGCGTCGAGCAGGTGGACAACGCCGCGATCTCCGGTTCGACGGGCAATATCTCGGTGACGCCCGCTCCGGTGGACCGGATGCTGCTCACTTTGCCGGGCCAGACCTACCGTCCCGGAACAACGACCGGACGGCAGGGAACGGTGCAGGTCAGCACGGCGGGAGCGGCCTTCTTCGCGACGCTGCGCGTCACGGACGAATATTTCAACGTCATCACCGCCAGCGCGCCGGGCGGGGTTGCGATCACCCATGACGATCCGAACGCCGCGCCGCTTTCGGCGGGCGCGTGGGGGAGCGGCGTGATGTCGGTGCCGGTGATCCTCCAGTCCAAGCGCGGGGCCGCGGCCGTTCCGGGAACGACGCCCGAGACGACGATTTCGATTTCCGGCGCCGGGACGCTGGGGACCTGGAATTCCCAGTCGATCGCCGTCCAGGCGAACGCGAACTCGGTCACCAAGAACGTCCTCCTGCGGCTCCCGGGAGAAACACTGGATCCCGGCGCTTCGACCGGAAAGACGGGGGCGATTCCGACCGAGCAGGAAGCCGGCTCGACCTTTACGGCGACCGCGTACGCGAGCGACGAATTCTTCAACCCGTATGAACCGTGGCAGAACCAGCAGCCGCAGGTGTGGCTGGAGGCGCAGACGCCGTACGCCGACGGGTTCGGATCCACGAAGACGCTGACGACGGGGTCGACCTCGTTCGATCTCGTTTTCCGCGAGGCGTCGACGACCACCTTCATCACCGCGAAGACGAACACCTCTCCGTTCGTGCAGAATTCGACGATGACCTCGATCAGTCCCGCCCGGCAGCTATCCGGCGCGTGGTCGCTGCAGCTTTTGGTCCCGGGACTTGACGAGGATCCCGGTTCGACGCTCGGGTATACCGGAATTCCGGATACACTGACCGCCGGCGCCTCGTTCTTCGTCGCGGTGAATCTGGTCGACGTCTACAACAACGTGGTGTACGGGCCGACCTCCTTTATCGGCGAGGTCGTCTTCCCGAACGTCCACATCAACTTTTCGGACGCGAACATCTTCGCCCGCGGCCTCAATCCGCTGGACCAAAGCCTGATCAACGGGCGGAAGACGTTCTCGTTCGTGCCCGCCACTCGCACCGACGTGCCCGCGGGCCTGCCTTTGCAGTCGATCACGGCTCAAGACAACGGGGCGACCTACGCGGCCGATACGATCGGAAGCCTCTCGGTCGATCCGGGTCCCTCGAACCGCATGCAGTTGATTCTGCCCACCGAATTCGCCGCGGAGGGTTCGATCTCGGGCAAGACCGGGACGATCGACACCTTCACGGCGGGCCAGTCGTTCTTGGCCACCGTTCGCGCGACCGATGCGTTCTGGAACCTGACCAACGACGGACGCCTGATCGGCTTGGAGTCCTCGGACGTCTACGCGTCGACGCCGATCGCGACGCCGATGGTGGCCGGCGAGGCGGCGGTTTCGTTCACGCCGCGCACCGCGGCGACCTTCTCGATCGGCGCGATCGATCTCGACGGGATCAGTCCGAAGCTCTCGACCCACACGGTAGGGAGTCTCTCAACGGTCCCGAACACCTTCGTGAAGCTGCTTTCGCTGATTCCCGGAGAGTCTTATACCCCCGGCAAACCCCCCTACGACACCGGAGTCGTCGGCGGCCGCACGGTGGACGCGTCGACGACGGTTCCCGCCGGGGCGCCGTTCCGCTTTACCGTACGCGCGGTGGATAATCAGTGGAACACGACGAATACGAATTTGCCCGTCTTCATGTACACCGACGATTCCGCCGCGGTGGTCCCGGAGCCGACGGTCACGCTGCAGTCCGGCGTGACCTCCTTCCTGTTCACGCCGGTGACGGTCGGGGCGCGGACGGCAGGGGCTTCGCGTCCGGGCGTGGCGTCGAGCACCTCCAGCGTCTTTACCGTCGCCGGTTCGCGGCTGTCGCTGTTGGTGTTCGGCGAGACGCCGGATCCGGGCAATGTCGGGGCGCTCGGCCGCGCGGGCTCCCCGGCCGTCACGGTCGCGGGTTCCAGTTTCTCGGTCACGGTGCGCCTGAGCGACGCGAATTTCAATCCGATCGCGGCCGGAGTTCCGATCACGCTGCGCTTCTTCTCCGACGACCCGTACGCGTCTTTGCCCGCCGACACCGTTTTGGAATCCGACGGCGAGAGCACGTTCTGGGTGACCTTGGCTTCGGCCAGCGCGCTCGGCGGCGGATCGACGGTCTGGGTCGTGCCGGCGGCGAACCCGAACGTTTCCTCTTCGACCTCCACCGTGCTTCCGGTGATTCCGAACGAGCCGTCGAAGCTGTTGATTCTCGGCCCCGGCACGAGCCTGGATAAGGGCTCCCCGACCGGCATGACCGGGGCGGTGATCTCGACGACGGTCGGCCACGATTATCCGGTCGAGGTCTATGTCACGGACGCTTGGTTTAACCCGGTGCTCTGCTCGGAGTACCCGGTCGGCCCGCCGGCGCCCGACTGCGTCGAACCCTCGGTTCAGTTTGCGTTTACCGATCCGCATGCCGCGCCGCCGGCGAATCAGACTATTTTCGGCGGCAGCCGGACCATCAATCTGTCCTTCCGCACGAACACGGTCGTGGATCCGATCGGCGGCCCTTGGTCGATCTCGGTGTCCACCATCGACGGCACTCCCGTTTCCTCTTACACGGTCGGCGGTCTTGTGGTGAACCCCGGTCCCCCGTCCCGCTTCCAGATTCTCGTCCCGACGGAGACGGCGAAGCCCGGCGACACGGTGCAGCTCGGCCGCTCGACGCAGTCGGCGATTTCTCAACTCGCGGGGTCGACCTTCACCGTCACCGTCAACCTGGTCGATCAGTTCTTCAACCGGGTGGCGCCCGGCTTCAACTCGACTTTCAAGTTGACCTCGACCGATCCGAACAACCGCTTGAACACGATCGTCGCCTCCTCGACGACGGTCAACGGCCAGTTGACGGTCGCGAATGCGTTCTTGGTCACCCAGGCGACGACGACGGGCTGGACGATCACCGCCTCGACGGCTACCGGGGATCCTTATCTGGCCTCGGAGTCGACGCCGTTCAACGTGTACCCGTCCACGCCGTCGCAGATGGTCGTCGTGCTCAACGGCCAGCAGCAGAAGGACGGCGTCGGCGTGATCGGCAATCCGACGACCAGGACCGCGGGAGAGTTGATCACGGTTCGCGTGATCGCCGTGGACCCGGGCTTCAACCTGACGCCGAACGTGAACAAGACGGGCATTCGCTTGACATCCTCGGACGGCTTCGCGCAATCCTCCTGGACGCTGACGATGGCCGACGGCGTCTCGGTGGCGTCGGTGACTTTGCGCACGGCCGGGATTCATAGCTTCTTCGTCACCGATCAAAGCGGCGCCTCCCCGCTGCTGGCCGGCTACGCCTCTTCGACCTTTACCCAGGTCGCCAACAACCCGACCCGGCTGCGGGTGCTTCTGCCTGATGAATTCGCGGTGGCGGGTTCCACGAGCAACGGCCGAACGGGAACGGTCGCCGACCAGAACGCCGGATCGACGATGACCTTGACCGTGCAGCTGACCGATGCGTTCTGGAACCTTACGCCCGGCGCCAGCCAGCAGATTCAAATCGTGCCGACCGATCCGTTCGCGACGGTGGCCCCGTCGACGCTGACCGTGCTCGGGCAGGCGACCGTGGACGTCGTCTTCAAGCGCGCCCAGCTTAACGAGGTCCGCGCCGAGATGCTGTTCCCCTCGCCGCCGTGGGGCCCGACGGTGGCCAAGGACACGAGCAGCGTGGTCAACGTGCTGGCCGGCGCGCCGAAGAATCTGCTGGCGATCGTGCCGGGCGAGTCCTTCGATCCGGGCTCGAACAGCGGTAAAACCGGAATTCCCCTCGACAGTCTCAAGGCGGGCGTTCCGTTTCTCGTCACCGTCGGCATCATGGACCAGTTCAACAACATGGTCGTCGGCCGCGCGGCGACCGCGGGGCTGAAAATCCCATCCGGCTATCCGTTTACCATCGTTTCGGATACGAAGGCGATCGACACGTCGGTGGGCTATACGGTACCGCCGATCCAGGCGTCCTTGGTCGCCGCGGCGACCTGGCATCAGGTGATCGCCGAGGACTTCTTCTCCTCGGGTATCCAGGATTCGCCGTTCTCGTCGACCTTCACGGTGCATCACAACGAACCCGTCGGCATACAGCTCTTGGCGCCTGGACAGGTGAACGTCGGCGGTCTGGGGGTCTATCCGGCGGGCGGCAAGACCGGTACGGCCAGCACGCGCACGGCGGGCGTTCCGTTTCAAGTGACGGTCAACCTCGTCGACCTTTACAACAACGTGACGACCGAGATCTCATCGGGGCCGAGCGTTTTCGTCAACACCGGCGATGAGTTCGACATCGACTCCGCTACGGCGCCTCTCTCTTCCGGAAGCCGCGCGGTGAGTCTCGCCTTGGTCACGAAGTCGGCCGGCGTGCTTATTTCCGCGGGCGTGCAGGCTCAGGGGGTCGATGAGATTTGTACCGGCAACCTGCCCGGAACTCAAATCTGTTCCGTGCAGACGCCGGCCGCCGTCAGCCCTCCGATCAAGGTTTTCGCCTCCACGGCGACGAAATTCCATGTTTTGCTCGCCGGCGAGACCTTGGTGCAGGGACAATGCGACAACCTCGTCGTCTGTAAATCGCTGACCGGAGGGCAGCGGCCCGGCAAGAACGGGACTCCCGCTCCGTTTACGATGACCGTGCCGCAGACCGCGTTCCAGGCCTCGGTGTACCTGGTCGACTCGTACTACAACGTTGCGACCGAGCGCACGCTCGGCGCCCAGGACACGAACCCGATCGCGACGATGCCCGAGGTGGAGTTGATCCTCGCCGGCGACCCGATCGCGACTCCGCCCGCCCCGAACGCGCTGCAATTGGGGTCCTGGATCTACTCGGTCGTGCCGATTGCCGCGTTGTCCACATACACGGTCGTCGCGCAAACGACTTCCGCGTCTGCGGTTTATTTTAGTTCTTCGGCGTCGGCGGATTTCAGCGTCTACCCCGGTCCGGAGCATCATTTGCATTTCGAAGGGGTGCCCTCAAGCGCGGCGGCGGGATCCGGGATCTCGGTGGTGCTGACGGCGCACGACCAATTCCACAACCTGCTCTCGACCGGGCCGAACATCTATGTGAGTACGGTCAATCTCACGGCCGAGATTTACCTCCCGCCGCAGGATCCCGAGTTCAGCCCGTTCGAGTTCTCCTACGGGGAAGGCGATTTTGGCGTGAAGATTCTTCCGAGCGCTTTTAAGCTCAAGAAAGCCGGCTTGCGCTGGATCAAGGCGGCCCAGAAGGACGACGCACTGGTGACGACCGAGCGTCCGGGCTTCTCGACCCGGCCCCTGATCGACATCATCCCCGGAAATCCGGGCGCGGTGAACGTCGCTCCGGGGCCGACGAGTCAGATCGTGAACGTCCGGGCGGGGTCGATTCTGAGCCCCGGCGTTCAGGAGATCACCGGTCAGCTTTCCGACGCGTACAACAACCCCGTCGTCTCGAGTTCCCCGGTCGAGATGGAGATCGTCGATGTTGCCGGGGTGCCGGGCATTTTCGTGTACGACCCGGGAGGCGGCTGGGTGGACGTGGGTCCGTCCACGACGGTGTTCACCGATGACAAGGGACGGATCGGTCAAAACGGCGATCCGGACAACGTAAACTTCCCGCTGGGTTACAAGGTCGGAAGCACCGCTGGAAACTCGGCGCGTATTTGGATCGCGACCGCTTCGGCTCCCGCTGATTTGACGCCCTACATTCTCAACCAGCGCAACCTTTCGGGAACTTTGCTGACGATCGGCGGAAAGCCGAGCCGGTTGGTGTTCCTGTCAAGCACGCCGGTCGCGCCGGTTACCGACGTTCCGGCCGGGGGCGGCAACTTCATCATCCAGCGTCTTGACGATTTCGGCAACCTGACTGATCAGGGGCAGACCGATGTGGTTCTCTCTTTGCCGGCGTCTCAGATCAACGTCCATCAAAATTCCGGTTTCCGGTCAGGGACTCCGTTTACGACCTCGGGCGACTTCGGCTTTATGGAGCCGAATTCGCCGTTTAACTTCGTCAACTCGTTGTCGATTTCCGACGGTTTGACTCAGGCGGGCTTCCGTTTCCGCTCGAAGATGGCCTCGTACTCGGGGGTCTCCCCGGCTTCGAACACCTTCTACGGAGGCCGCCCCGGTTATTGGACGCTTTCGCTCAATCCGAGCGACGTCAGCGTTGCTTCGGTGACGCTGCAGATGCAGATGGATCCGCAGCCGCTGCTGCGGCTCGGGTTCGGAAACCAGCCGAACAAGCAGTTGGCTGGAAAGGTATACGACGTGGGCGGCGTGACCCTGCGCTCCTACCAGATTCAAACCCGCGACCTGTTCGACAACCCGGTCGTGGCGACCGCGCCCGTGACGGTCGCGATTTCGACGTTATCGCGGCAAGGTTCGGCGGTGTTCGACGGGTTCTCGTTCTCGGCTTCAAGTGAAATCGCCGCGGGTATTCCGCCCCTGTTTACCACCGAGATCACGTCCGCGACGATCCCGGCGCTCCAATACGAGGCGACCTTCTTCTACCTCGACACGCACGCGTCCGATGATTATCCGGGCAGTTGGGTGTATCCGGGCGGCTTCTCGACGGGGCCGGTAATCGGAATTCGCGACATCGCGAACGTGCTGATCTCGTCGGCGCAGTACGTGAAGGTGCTCCCCGACAACATTACCCGTATCGCGGTCGAACCCCTGGCGAGCGGGGGAGTGTTGCTGGCGGGCACGACGAGCGTGCCTGTGCTGGCCCAGGTCCAGGACCGGTTCGGTAATCCGTCGCCGATCCAGAGCGGACAGGAAGACGCGTCTTCCTCTTACGTCGCGTTCGAGGCGTTCTCGAACTCGTTGGGCGCGCTTCAGTTCTCGAGCCCGGACCCGACTTCGTTTATCGCCTCGACCGGGGTGCTGCGGATGCAGGCCGGCGAGCACACGACGACCTTCTATCTCATCGATACCTTGGTGGGTCCGACGACCTGGGAGGTTACCGTCGAGGAGATCCAGGACCGCTCATGGAATCCCTCGGTCGCGACCTATACCGTGATCCCCGGCCCGCCGGTATCGATGCGGTTTTCGAGTCCGATCCGCTACTTGGTGGCGGGAACGACGATTCAGTACAGCACCGCGACCGGTCTCCCGACCGAATCCTACATCGACATCGAACTCGTCGATCAGTTCGGCAACCTGACCTCGTCGAGTTGGGCGTTCCATACCGCGCTGTTTAATTCGCAGAACTCCCCGACGACCTTCGGGGGCTTCGATCCGAACAAGCCCATCGACCCGGGAACCTGGGACCGCATCGGGCCCTCGGATCCGGCGCTCGCGATCAGCATTCCGCCGTTTACGAGCAAGGCGCGGGCCTACATCTGGGACACGAAGGTCGGCACGACGACGCTTCAAGTGGCGATTGTCCGGCAGGACGGCGTCTCGATGACCGGCATCAACAGCGGCGGCTCCGTGGAGACCCAGGATCAGGTTATCACCCCGGCCCCGGCGGACTTCATTACGATCCATCATCCGTTCTCCGCCGGCTCTCCTCTGAAGGTGAACGTCCCCGGCGCGATCGGCCGCTCGGTCGGTGGGGAACTGCTCGGCGTCGTCCTGCGGGATAAGTTCGGGAACATCGCGCGCGGGCACCCGATCAACGGACAGTATTTCGAGGGTCTGGTGCAGTTCGCGACCTCGGGGTCGACGAGCACGGTCGCGCTCGACGATCTGACCGACAGCACCACGGTGCCCAACGCCTATTGGTTCAAGGGCGCCGCGGACGCGTCCCCCGGCATCTTTACCGGGCTGCAGGTCGTCGATTCGATCGTGGAATCGCTGAAGATCTGGGCGACCGCGCAAAACATGCCGACGGTCTACGGCTTTACCAGCGACGCGGGCCGCTCCTACAACGACACGACCTTCACCCCGTCGACCAATTCCGACGGGGACGTCTTTATCGCCGGCGTCGTCTTCTTTCCGACGGATATGGCCCCCGAGAAAGGTCCCGACGGGCTTGTGGTCCCGGCGAAGTTGGCGGTCGGCCAGACTCGGCCGACGATCCGCCAAGGCGACGGAAACGTCGGCGATCCGCCGGTGCAGATGATGCGTCTCACCGCACGCGTTCTGCCGTCGAGCGCGACCTTCCTCACCGCGGAACTCGGCGGGCTGCGGGTGCAGCGCACGGGCCTGCTCGATCCGAACCACGTGAGCGAATTGGGCCTGTGGTACGATGAGGACGGAGACGGCGGCTTCGACACCGCGTTCGACGTCTTCCTCGGCAGCGCGACGCTCGACGGCGTGGAATGGGCCTTCGGCGATCCGATCTTCGGCCAGACTCCGCTGAACGTGGTCGACTCGACCCGAACGGTGATCGAAACGGTCGCGAAGAATTTCTTCCTCACGCTGCGGATGGATTCGACCGGCTACGCCGATTCGGAGCTGCCGTCGAGCCTGGGACTCCGGCTGCCGGGCCCGTCGTTCGTGCGCCTTTCCACGAACAGCCAGGTGGGCGTTGCGTCGAACAATTTCGCGATCCAAACCGCGACCTCGCCGGTGGAACGTCAGGCCGCGAAGATCAATGTGGTCGGTGAGAGCATCGGTTCCTGGTGGCGGGCGACCGACGATTTGGGCAACCCGCTCCCGCTGTCGAGCTATTCCTACGTGGACCAGGGCGCGAGCATGGTCGGCTACCTAAAGCTGGACATGTGGACCGACGACTTCGTCGGGACCGTCGGCTCGATCGTCGTCGATCACAACGGCGACGGCGCCGACAGCGACATCAACTCGGTGCGGCTGTTCGTCGAGAGTTCGGCCGAGGGCGATCCGTTCTCCGGAAACGGATCGTTCCAGCCGCTGACCGATACCGAAATCACCAACCCGCTCAGCCCGGTGACTTTCCAGAACCGCAGAGCCTCGCTGCAGCTGGATATCCGTTTGACCGATCCGTTCAACGAGGCGCAGAGAACGGTGTCGGCGTCGACGATCACCTACTACGTGGTGCTCTCCTACGCGCCCGGCGCGACTCCCGAGAAGTTCCACGGACTGCAGGTCGCCGGCGCCGCCAGCGTCATTCCGCTGGCCGGCAACGGCGACGTGCAGCCGTTCACGGCGATCGTCTCCACGCTCTCGCGCGTACGCGCGACCGCCGATCTGGCTTTGATCGAAGCCGTGAACGCCCAGGGCTGTCCGCTGCCGGGCAACAATTGTCTTCCTCAGGAGTTCACCGCGTCGGTCGCGGGTTCCATCACCCAGGCGGACAAGAACGCCCCGGTCATGAAGCTGTCCATGAAGACGGTCTCGGGGTCGGCGCTGTGGAGCGGTCTCAAGATGGACCGCTGGTTCCATTCGTCGCAGCAGGGAGGCGCGGTCGTCGTTCGCAACAAGGCCTCCGACGTTTCGGATATCAAGATCTGGGCCGACGTCAACGACAACGGCCTGCTCGAACCCGCCACCGACCAGGTCGTTTCGCCGCTCTCCGGGTTGATCCATAAATTCCCGACCGCGAAATTGGCGGTGTCGATCAACTCCACCGCGCCGTCGCCGATCGACGTGTTCGTCGACAACATCGCCGCCTACATCCCCGACGACGATCCGTTCCCGATCGTCCCGCAGCGCCTGGTCTTCGCCGATGATCAGATCGACGAGTCCGGCAAGGAGGTGATGCTCTGTTCGGACGTGGACTTCTCTTCGAATGTGTGGAAGAACTGTCTGCGCGCCCAAGAGGGGACGCAGCAGATCACGTTCACGACGGGAACGGTGATTTCCGGGCCGGCGCGCATCCCGCTTTTGGGCTTGGGCGGGGGGCAGACGCTCGACACCTTCGGCGGGGACTACTTCGTCGCCTTCGACGTGAACCCGCTGGCCACGGTCTCCGATGAGGCGAACCTGGGCATCCTGATTCCCAATACCTTCTATTTCCTGATCCAAGAGCCCAAGTCCATGTCGACGGTCGGTGTCGGCATGCCGCCGCCGATCACCGTCGACGGCAAGACGCTGTCGGTGGTCAAGAACGTCTCGCCTTACGCCGACAAGGTCGTCGTGATTACGACCAATACCGTCGACGACCAGGATCTCGGGCCGTTCCTGCAGCAGAAATCGACGAGCGCGGTGCTGGCCTTCGAGATGTATTCCGATGTCGCCGACACTCAATGGCGCTGGGTGCTGGTGCAGGCGACGGGAACCTCGGCGGCGGTCGGCGCGCACGTGAACGACATCGAACGGGTCTCGCTCTGGCGCGACGCGAACAACGACGGCCTGTTCCAGCAGGGGACCGACGAGATGCTCGGCAGCGGCGTGTACGGCAACTCGGGCAACCCGAGTCTGGTGCGTTTGGATCTTTCGACTCCGACGAGCATCAAGACCGTCGCGGCCGCGAGTCAGCCGCAGCGCTTCTTCATCGCCTATCTGATCTCCGCGAACGCCGTCACCAACGACCCGGTCACGCAGGCGCCGCGGACTCTCGGCGCGACCTTGCTCGACACCTCGTTCCCTCAGAACAATCCGACGGTCGATGAACCGGGCGCGAATTCACTGTCGCTGCCGGACCGCTACGATACCGCTTCGTCGCTGCCGTTCGGCGGCAAGCTGCGCCAGTTGATCCCCTCGCAGCAGACGATGTTCATGAAGACGACTCCGATGTTCTCGTCGAGTTCCGGAACCTTCGCGGCGCCGCTCTTGAATTTCTCGGTCATCGCGGCGACGGCTTCGGGCGTGGTGGAACCGTATTGGATCGTCACCTCGACGGCGGGTCTCCCTCTCGGCGGCCCGACGACCTACATGACGATCGACGAGGAGATCATCAGCTACGAGGGGGTCGGCCAGGTGCTGGGGCAGGACGCGCTCGTCAACGTCCGCCGCGGCATGCTGGACACCGCGCCTCAACCGCATTCCGTCGGCGCCGTCGTCGCGCCGCAGATCCGCCAGGGATCGCTCAACAGCGCGGTGATGAAGATCGAGGCCTGGTCCAGCGCGTTCCAGGTCCAGTGGGAGCGAACGACGCTGAGCTTCGAGATCCCTCCGGGAATGAACGTCAACGACGGCGACATCGCCAAGGTGAAGCTGTGGAAGTCGCTTGAGCCCGCAGGCGCGCCCGAGTTCCACCGGACGGCCGGGGAGGGTTCGGACGCGGGGCTCAATCTCGTCGACGCGCTGCTCGGCGAGGGCGTGATCTCCAACGGTCTCGTGCTGATCGACATCAACGACCCGCTGTTGATCGGCGCGGACTACACCTTGGTGTCGCAGTCAACCGCCACCTTCTTCGTCTCGTTCGACATCGACAAGGCGTCGCGCTTCTCGCACGAGCAGCTCTCGCCGGCCAATGTGATCGTCGGCCGCTACAACCCGCAGCCGCTGGACTTCCAACTCGGCCCGGTGGGCGCCGGCCATCTCACTCAGGTCGTCGATTCGATTCAAAGCCCCGCCTCGCCGATCGTGCCGACCATCAATACGCTGACGCTGACGATGTCGCGTTTTTCGCCGAACTCGGCGGTGCAGAACGAGCAGTTCGTGCCGATGGTGAAGATTCGCGCGCAAACGGATGTGAATACGGTGCGCTGGGAGCAGCTCAATTTCGACCGCATCGGCTCGACGACCTCATTGGATATCGACGTGTCTTTGCTGCGGGTCTGGCAGGACGGCAACGGGGACGCCGCCTTCACCGAGGCGGACCGGTCGACGGACTCGCTGGGCAACTTCGTCAATATGATCTCGGTCGGAAACGAGACCTTCGAAACCGGCGCCAAGAACATCGTCTTCAAGGCCCCGGTGACGGTCTCGACGACGCCCACGAACTACTTCGTCACCTACGATTTCTCGCAATTCGCGGGCGTCGGGGCGACGCACGGGCTTTCCATCGGCTCGACGGGCTACATCAAGGTGGAGGTGCCGCACTCGGTGAGCTTCTCGAGCCCGTCGTTTCAGACGAACCCGCAGGTCATCATGAACGAGGTTCCCTCGGCCGTGACGCTCGGCGTCAACGACGTGATCTTTAATACCGGACGCAGCGAGGTCGGACAGGCGCAGTCGAAGGTCGAGTTCCTGCGGATGAACCTTGCGACCGACATCGGAACGGCGCGCTGGCTGAAGCTGCGCGTCGAGCGCGGCGGGGCGTCCAACGACGAGGGCTTCACCGCGGGTCGGAACACGAACGTGGGCTTCATCAATATTTGGAGCGACATCAACCAGAACGATATCCTCGATGCTCCCGACGTGAACGTGACGGAGGCGAACACCTTCGTGCAGCAGCCGATCGTCTCGACTCAGACCGCGCCGTTTACGATGGTGCTGGGATCGACGACCGGCTTCCCGGTCAGCGGGCAGGGCCGGCTCTACGCCGGCGGTGCCGAGTTGATGAGCTTCAGCGGCGGCTACGGCGCCGCGCTGATTCAGGGAACGACCTATCCGACGGTGACGATCATCAGCCGCGGAGACCGGTTCGGCGACGGTCCCACGCCGACTTTGGATCTCGCGTTGGGAACTGCGATCCGCAAGGTGGACTTGTTTAATCAAAACAACGACAACGACGTTCAGACCGTCGTCGAACTCGCGGTGCCGCAGACGATCACGCCGGCGGCGGGCGTCTTCTTCGTCACCTACAACATCGGCGCGACCGCCGTGAAAAACGATCAGTTGGCGATCAAGATTCTCGACAAATCCTGGGTCGGCGTCAGCGCGCCCAACGACACCACCGGGCTGATCTATAAGGACGTGACGAAGTCCAAGGAAAAGGGCGACTCGGTCGTCGCCTATCCGTTCGAGGGGGCGAAGGTCTTCATTTCCCCGCTGCAGCTGATCCTTGAGGCCCGCAATATCGCGCCGGCCGCCTCGATCGGCGGCCAGCGCAACGTTCCGCTCGAACAGGTCACGATGTCGGTGAACTCCGATTTTGTGCGCGTGGCCCAACTCCAATTGACGCAGCTCGGAACCGGAAAAACCGGATCGGCGGTCGGCCAAGGGGACGCAGAGTCCCTCTCGGTGTGGATCGACGACGGAAACGGAGCCTTCACTCCGAATACCGACAAGTTGATCGGCAAGGTCAAGCACAGCACCTTCCCCGGCGGCTCGGCCTTGTTCACCAACGGCGTCGCTCTCGTCGACCTCTCGGTGGACGGGATTCCGTACCTGACCGTGACGACCAATACCGTCGATCTCTTCTTCGCGGTGGACTTATCCACGACCGACGGCGCTGGAAACAATACGGTCCAGCACGATATCGGCTTCTCGCTCGAAGTGTTCGAGGACATCATCGGACCCAACGGGAACGAATTGACCGCCACCTCCGCCGAGACAAATAGCGCGCAGTTCCCGGCACGTTCGGCACAAGTGAGGATCTCGACGGCGATCATCGTCCTTTCAAGCAAGATCCCGCCGATTACGATCGCCCCGAACGGCTTCCCGGCCTTCGCGGTGCTCGACTCTTCGGGCAACGTTGTGATTTCGACGGCGACCGGGTTGCCGATCCCCGACGAGAGCCGGTGGATACAGGGCCCCGCCTTCCCCACGGAGGGATCGGGTTCGCAAGTCGGCAAGACTTTGGCCCTTAAGTCGGTAAAGGGCGCGATGGGGGTCGCCGCGGCGTCGTTTGACGCGTCTCAGTTCCAGCCGCTGATCGACATCAACGGGGACGGCGAGCCCGACAACATCGACTTCCTCGGCAACGGCCTGTTCAACATGGTCAGCATGACCGGAACCGACATCCCCTCGATGGACGTCAACGGCGACTCGATCTTGGACCTCGACATCAACATGGACGGCACGCCGGACATCGTCACCGACGACGGACAAGGCAACCCGATCTACTTCATCGTCAACGAGAACGGGCAGCCCGAGCCCGTTTCCGACCAGGGCCTGGCGCTGCTCGCGTGGAACCCCGACAGCACGAAGATCAACATCAGCTGGCCGGTTCCGTCCTCGACCGCGTCGATCACCGGCTACCAAATCGCCGTCGGCCGCCATTTCGCCGACGTCACCTCGATCAAGGACTGGCAGGGCTTCGAGGGTAGCATCACCTCGGCGGCGGTGAAAGGCCTCGCGCTGCCGGTTACGAAGGTGACCAAGTTGACCGAACCCATGACGGTCAGCGGCAAGAGCGTCTTCGTCGCCAATGCCGGGGAATTCTTCCAGCGCGGCCTCTTGATCGTCGGCTCGGAGTTGATGGGAGTCCGTCGCGTTTCAAATACCGAGTTCGTCGTCGACCAGAACGCCAACGAGGTGACCCAGCAGCAGTGCCCGCAGAACACCGGCCGCGGCTGCGCGGGGTCGCTGCCGAAGGTCCACTTCCCCGGTGAGTTGATTAGCGACCAAGCGGCCTTGGTCTCGGTGCGGGCCTACACGAGCCCTCCGGGCGCGTCGCCCTCGGGCTGGATTCCCTCCGAGAAAGGCCGCCCGTTGGTCATGTACCGCGTGGATACCACGGCTCCCGCTCCGCCGGCGGCGGTCGTGCCGCAGGTCCCGCCGGGGAAGGCGTCCGGCGGCACCTTCGTCGTGAGCTGGGACATCGGCGCCGATCTGCAGTCGGGCGTGATGGCCTACGAGATTCAGGAGCGCGCGGGCACCGATCCCGTCTGGCGCACGCTGGGGCTCGTGCCGGCCGTGAAGGTCGGCGGCGTCGTCAACAACAGCTACAACGTCGGCAACGCCTCGGTGAACCCGTGGGAAAGCGAGCGCCGGCCCGGCAAGTTCCTGACCTACCGCGTGCGCGCCTACAACAACGCCGGCCTCAGGTCGAACTGGACCGCGGAGTCCTCGGCGGTCGCGACATCGGTGACCCAGGAAGTGATCTCAGCCGTGTCGAACTACCCCAACCCGTTCGATACGCGCAAGGGCGGGCCGGAGGGGCGCACGGTGATCACCTATACGCTCGGGGCGGACGCGGATGTCGAGATCGTGATCTACGATCTCCTGGGCTACGTGGTTAAGACGATGTCCTTCCAGCCCGGGCAGCAGGGCGCGAAGCTCGGGCCGAACTTCGTCGAATGGGACGGCAAGAACGGTATGGGCCGCTTCGTCGCGAAGGGCGGCTACATCGCCCGCATCAAGGTCGGGTCGTCTTTGGGAACCTCCACTTCGATCCGCAAGATCGGCGTCATCCATTAGGGATCCTCCAAGTTTCCCCAGTTTCAACGACGGACCCAACGCATTGGTTTCGGCCTGAAGGGCCGATGTTTCGGATTTTGAACGAACCAAACCCGAAGCG
>PFUL01000139.1 GCA_002790095.1 Elusimicrobia bacterium CG_4_9_14_3_um_filter_62_55
CGCCAACCCGAATCAGGCCTTCACCCAAGGGGCGTATTTCTCGAGTCATACCCTGTTGTCCGGAAGCGATTATTACTGGCGCGTACGTGCCTATAACCCGCAGTTGGACGTGTTCGGGCCGTTCTCCGGCACGGCGCATTTCGCCGTCGATTCCGCGCCCCCTAACGGGCAGGCGTTCGCCACGCTCAATTCAACCGGCGGCGCCGTCGCTGAGAACCGCTATGTGGATCTCAAGCAGGGAGCGACCGTGCAATTGGAAATCATCGACACGGGCTTCGGCCTGCTCGTGAGCACCGCGACGAAGCCCGACTCGCTCGACTTCGCGGGCGGCGGCTTCGGCATCGCGTATTCCAACGACGCCGGCCAGTCGTGGAAGGATATCGCGGTTTCCTCGCTAAGTTTCCCCGGTTCGCAGGAAGGGGCCCTTGCTTTGCACGCGTACCGCAACGCCCTTTACATGGGCCAAGGCACGGGCGCCGGCGACGGGGACATCTTCGTCTACGCCGGCGGCGGCTGGACGCTCGCGCTCGACTTCCCGATCAATGAGGAGGTGCTCGCTTTCGCTGAGTATGAGGGGAAGCTCTACGCCGGTATCGGCGGTGCGTTGGCGGGAGACGGGAAGGTCTATGTCTGCGATCCGAACGCGCTTATCGCCGACGGGGTCTGTCGCGACGGGGAGTGGGCGCTGAGCCACGCGACGCCGCACGCGCGCGTGTCGCGCCTGGCCGTCTACAACGGGGCGCTGTACGCGGCAACCGGCGGAGGGGCGGGAAGCGGGGACGTTTATGTCTTCGACGGGCAGAACTGGTCGCTTAGCCACGACGGAACGACCACGGCGGTCGAATCGCTCGCGGCATTCGACGGGAGGCTCTACGCGGGGCTGTCCGACGGCGACATCCTCGTTTTCGCCGGGACGGGCTGGACGACGATCAATCTCGGGCTGCAGAGCATCAACGCGCTGACGGTGATCAACTCGGATCTGTTCGCGGCGGGAAGAGGGGGAAATCACGCGGTGCTGCTCGCCTATTCGGCCGCGTCCGGCTGGCGAACGGAATTCGAAGCCCCTGAACAGGCGTTTACGGCTCTGCTCTCCGCAAACGGCGACCTGTACGCGGGGACCGGGGGCGGGGTCGGGGAAGGCGACGTCTACGCGTTTGCCGCGAGCACCTGGACGAAGGTATACGATGGGGCGGCGGATTCCGTCGGCGCGCTCGCGGCGTACGAGGGAAGGCTTTGGCTGGGAGTCGAGGGTTCCAGCGCCGGAGAAGGAGATGTCCTCGCGTTGTCTCAAGTGGCGGTCGCGACGATGACCGGCACCGACGGGGATCTCGGCCCGCTGCGATTGTCGGGCCTGGTCGATCTGGTCGCGTCGACGAACACCGAA
>PFUL01000154.1 GCA_002790095.1 Elusimicrobia bacterium CG_4_9_14_3_um_filter_62_55
AAGGTTGCCGTTGCAAACGAGACGGTGTTGAGGATCACCAAGGACAACAGCGCGGAATGGCCGAACAAGGATTTTCGGATATACGCAAGGTTCTCCCGATGGGCGGTTCTCTTCATGCGCTCCCGCGGCGGCTCGACCATCGCCAGCACGGCCAAAACGGGAAGCCAGGCGACGAAGGCTTGCACGGTCACGGGCAGGCGCAGCGACCACAGCACCAGCCAGCCGCCGACGAGCCCCCCGGCCGTCTCGCCGAGCTGCTGGTAAAACACTTTTCGGCCGATCATCTTGATCGGCGCTTTCGTCGATCCCGACGCCGCCATCGAGTCGTAAATCATCGAGACGTCCGTTCCGGAAAAGAGCGAAACCGCGATCGCGAGGACGATCTCTCCGGCGAGCAGCGCCGGGAACCCATGGGCGAAGGCGAAAATCGCAAAGCCGAGTCCATGAAAGAGAGTCGCCAGCATCAAAGTGGCTTTGCGTCCGAACAGGTCGGCGGCGTAGCCGGAGGGGACTTCGAGCACGAACAGCGCCGCTCCGAACGCGGCCTGAAGCGTGTAGATCGCCCTCATGTCGAGTCCGAGATCCTGGTAGAACGGAACGATCACGGGCATCAGGACGAGGAACATCCAGAGGGCGTTCATCGCGAAGACGAGGGGGATGTTCCGGTCGTAGGGGGAGGGCTTCATTCGAATTTCAACGTCTTGGAAACGCCGGCTCCGTACGCGCGCCAATTGGCCAGTACGCCGACCGCCGTCGGAAAGAGAAGCGCGGCCGCGAGAGTCCGTCCCACCGCGGCGAAGTCGACGAAGAATCCGATTTCAAGCATCCCCGCGATGAGGCGACCGAGACCGAGCGCGGTCAGGCTGCCGATCGCGAAGGTCAAGAGGCCGATCGCGGCGAAAGAGACTGCGTCGACCGCGGCGACGCGCGCGGGGGGACAGCCGAGGGCCTTAAACAGCGCGGTGCGGCGGGCGCGGGCGCGCCGGTCCAGCGCAATCGTTCCTGCAAGCACGAGCAGACCCACGGCCACGCAGAACCAGGCGACGCCTTTCAGGGCGCTCAGCAGAGTGCCGAGAATTTCCTGCACCGAATCGAGAACCTTGGAGAGGTCGATGACCGAAACGTTCGAAAAATGGCGGCCGAGGGCGCGCTGATAGTCGGAGAACGCGCCGCGGTCCGCGAGGCGGAACGAAGCGATGAAGTTCTGGGGAGCGGGTTCGAGCACCGCACGGGGAATCACGACGAAGAAATTCGGCTTCATCGACATCCAGTCGATCGTGCGGATGGAATCGACCGTCCCTTCCACGGGACGCCCCTGAATGTCGAAGCGAAGCCGGTCTCCGAGGCCGACTTTCATCCGCTCAGAGAAGCCCTTTTCGAGACTGATGCGGGAGGCCGTTTCTCCCGGCCGCCAAAAACTTCCGGCGACGATCGTTTCGCTGCCGTTGAGCCGGTCCTTGTAGGTGAGATTGTACTCCCGCAGGAGAAAGCTCTGCCGGCTGCGTTCCTCGAGCGTCATCGCCCCGCTATCGCGGCGGCGGACGGCGACGCCGTTGATGTGGGAAAGACGGGCGCGGATGAGCGGAGAAAATTCCGGCTCGACCCTCGAGAAGGATCGGGTCAATTCCTTCACGCCCTGGAGCTGCGGCTTTTGGATGTCGACGAGGAATAGGTCCGGAACGAGGTCGGCTTTCCCCAACAGGATCTCCTCGGAAAGACTAAGGCGCACCAAATCGAGCGCGCCGAGAAGGCCGAATCCGGCCGACAAGGTGAATAGGAAAATTCGCGAGCGGGCCCGCTCCCTTCCCAACTGCAGCAGCCCGTGCCGAAGCGCGAAGGGCAGGCCGGGGGCTTTCGCGGCGAAGCGCTCCACCGCGCGGACCGCGGCGGCGGAGGCGGCGGCGAGAAGCGCGGCGGCGGCCACGAGTCCCCCGGCAAATCCTCGAGCGAGTTCGCTGCTGTTGGATTTAAGGAGCGCGAACCCATAGAGGGCGGCCAACGCGAGGATCGCGAGGATCGCGGTGTCCCGCCGGCGGGGCGGCAAGGTGGAAGCCTTGCCGCGCAGGATCGTCAGCGGCGCGATCGCTGCGATCGCCCGGACCCGCGCGAACGGGACGCCTACCGCGACGACCGTCGAGACCGCGAGCGCCTCGGCGGCGGCGGCCGGGGAAAGCGAGAGTTCGACGGGAAGGGTCAGGCCGAGTCCGCTCTTGAGCGCTTCCAGCGCGACGGCGCCGAGGAGCCAGCCTCCCGCGGCGCCGAGCGCGGCGCCCTGAAGTCCGACCGCCGCGCACAATGCGTGATACAAACCCGCGACCGCCCTCGGCTCGACTCCCAGGCAGCGCAGCATTCCGATCGTCGGCAGTTGTTCGTTTAGAAACAGCGTCAGGCTCGAACCCATTCCGACCGCGCCGAGCATTAAGGTGATCAAAGCCGTTACAACGAAGAACCCGGTTACCCGTTTCAGAACGCGGCTGACCGTCGGCTCCGCGTCGGCGTACGCGGTGACTCGGATATAGGGGGAATCGAGGGTCCGCTCGATTTCCCTTTCCGCCGCGCGGGAAGCGGCCGCGGGGTCGGCGGAGCGGGGCAAAGCGATCAGGCGCCGATGCCGGATCCGGCTTCCGAAACGGACCAGTCCCGTCTTGTCGATCGCCTCGCGAGCGATGATCAGCCCCGGCGCGAAGCTGAACCGGGTCATGCTCTTGTCGGGTTCGGCGGTGATCAATCCCGAAACGCGCAGGCGCGCGTCCCCGAGCAGAACGGCGTCTCCCACCGCGAGGCCGTGCTGCCGGGCGGCGGTATCCTCCACCAGGCAATCCCCGGGACCCAGCGGGGCATGGGGCGGGTCGGTCACGAGCGACCCGTAGAGGGGATACTCGGCGGTCACCGCTTTGACGCTCACGAGAAAGGGCGTCGCGCCGAAATCCTCGGGACGGAGCATCGATGAAAACGAGGTGAGCGGGACGATGCGGGCGCCGCGTTTGCGGAATCGGTCGAACACGCGATTGGCGGCGGCGTCGAACGGGCGATTCGACGAGACCTCAAGGTCGGCGGCAAGCAGTTCCCGAGAGCGCTCGCCGACCGATCGGCGAACCGCGCCCAAGACGCTCTCGACCGCGAAGAGGAACGCGACTCCGGTGGCGAGACAGGATGAGAAGAAGAAAAGCCGTCTGAAGTTCCGGCGGTAGAGACGGAAAAACAGGGCAACGGGCATGCGCAAGCCTAGGCGAGCTTTCCGCCGTGGATCGTCAGCGAGCGGTCGAGCTGTCGGGCCAACTCGGGGTTGTGCGTCACCAGAACCAGCGCGGTCTTGATCCTGCGGTTGATCCCCAGAAGCGAGTCTACGACGGACCGGGCCGTTTCCTCATCGAGGCTTCCCGTTGGTTCGTCGGCGAAGATGATTTCAGGTTCGTGAATGTAGGCGCGGGCGATCGCCGTGCGCTGCTGCTCGCCTCCGGAGAGTTCGTGCGGAAAGTGTCCGGATCGGGCGCCCATCCCGAGCGCGGCGAGGATCTCTCCCGCGCGCGCGGCGGCCTCCTTCGCGGAGCGGCCGAGAATCTCGAGCGGGAGGGCGGCGTTCTCGAGGGCGGTCAGCGAGGAGACGAGTTCGAAGTTCTGAAACACGAATCCGACCGACGTCCGCCGCCACGCGCAGAGCTCGGTCTCCTCCATCTCGGAGACGGAGGTTTCCTTGAACAGGACCCGTCCCGAAGTCGGGCGGTCGAGGCCCGCCAGGAGTCCGAGCAACGAGGATTTTCCGCTGCCGCTCGGCCCGGTGATCGACACCGATTCCCCGGGGTCGATCGAAAAGGAAACCCCGTCCAGAATCCGGAGCGGACCCGAGGGCGTCGGGAAATCCTTCGTGAGCGCCTCCGCTTTGAGGATCATCGCAGCCATCCTACTTCTTTCAGGAATCGTTCCGCCGCGTCGGCGATCCTCCGGTGGCCTTCGGAGTTCGGATGGATCCCGTCTTCGATGTTCATCGCGGGGATTCCCGCGACGCCGTCGAGCAGAAACGGCATCAACGGGACGCCGTGCCGGCGGGCGGCGGCGGGGTACATCGCCGCAAATCGCGCGGCGTAGTCCGTCCCGTAGTTCGGAGGGATCTTCATTCCGGCCAACGCGGCCGAGGCGTTCTTTCGCGCGCACGCGGCGAGGATCGCGTCGATGTTCTTCTCCGTCTCGGAGAGGTCCAATCCCCGAAGTCCGTCGTTGGCGCCGATCGCGAGGAAAACGAATTTCACTTCGGGCGTCAGATTCCAATCCAGATTCTCCAAAATTCCGGTCGACGTGGCGCCGCTGACCCCGGCGTTGCGGATCTCCAATTCCGGATGACGGGCTTGAAGCAAAGCCGGGTAGGCCTCGTCGGCGGCGACCCCATAGCCCGCCGTGAGCGAGTCGCCGAGCATGAGAAGCACCGGTCTCGACGCGGGTTCCGGGGAAGACTCGGGCACGGGGGAGGCTTCCGGCCGGCAGGCGGTCAGCGCGGCGGCCAAGATCAAAATAAAGCGGGTTCTCGGCACGCCGGCTTAATCCCTGTAGCTGGCTTTTCCGGTGGTGTCGCGGAAGACGCGGGGCCCATCGGGCGTTTGCTCGGCGGGGGGCGGCGCGGCGGGCGCGGATGCGGGCGCGGAAGGGGCGTTCTTGGACGCGGGAAGAAACGCCCCGGAAGAGGCGTTCGAGGTTCGTTCCTTCGGAAGACCGCGAGGGCGCAAGGCCGGCTTCACGAACGCGCGCTGCTCCGGTTCGGGCGGAGGGGGCGGCGGCGCGGGAGGCGCTTGGGCAACGGTGCGCGCCGGGGGCGGCGGCGGTTCCGGCGGCGGGGGTTCCTGCGGATCGGCTTCGCGCAGGGCGACCTTCGGGGTCAGATCGAGCGACGAGACCTGATCGACGGGCGTCACGGCGGCGCGCTGCTCGCGCGCGCTGGGCAAGCGCTGCAGTTCGATTCCGCGCGTCTCGACGGCGTCATAGGTTGCATCGGTTTTCTTGAGGCCCTTGAGCAAAACGGCCACCGAGATCACCGCCGCCAAGGCGAGTAAAACCTTAGGAACCCAGGCCGTCTCCCGCATTGCCATCGCTCTATAAGGATGCTCGATGGGGAGGGGGGCGTCAAGGGCGGTCTTTTTCCCTTTTGCCTTGCTGACGGAACTGGAAGAGACCCGCTCCGGGCGCAGTCAGACGGTTTGAGCAACGGGCTCTATTCGAGTAGATTTTTTATGCGGGCGGGGAAGTTATTGAGAAAGTCAACGCTGACGTTGTAATGCTCCGTTTCTCGGTAGGCGGTCTCTCGAATCCCTTCCGAATCGCAGTTCAGAATGCGGGCGTTGGGGTAGGCCATGAGAATGGGGGAATGCGTGGCGATGAGAAATTGGGAATCCTCGTTGACGAGGTCGTGGATTCGGCGCATAAGGGCCAACTGGCGGGTCGGGGAGAGAGCAGCTTCCGGCTCGTCGAGGATGTAGAGTCCCTTTCCGGTGAAGCGATTCATGACGAGCGAAAGGAACGACTCCCCGTGAGATTGTTCGTGGAGCGGCCGCGCACCATACGCGTCGGAAACACCTAGCCGCTCGGTTTCAGTAGCGACGTTGTAGAAACTTTCCGCCCGTAGGAAGAATCCGTCTTTGGGTTTCCTAAACCCGCGCGAGAGAACGATTTTCTCATGGAGAGGAGAGTGGGAAGGGCGCGTGGAGAATCGGAAATTCCTGCTTCCCCCTTCCGGGTTGAAACCGAACGCTGCGGCTATCGCTTCGAGGAGTGTGGATTTTCCTGCGCCATTTTCGCCTACGAAAAAAGTTACGGCGGGGTGGAGCGATATCGAGTCGAGGCGAAGGAAAATGGGCAGATTGAAAGGATAATCGGAAAACGAGTCGATCTCGGCGCGTTTCAACGAGACTTTCGAAATGTACCCCCTCGTTCTCACAGAAATCTTGCCGCGCTTGACGAAAATCTAGGATGCCGACGGATGGGTCCACTCGAATGCCGTTCCGTCCGTCTTTTTCAAATCCAAATGGATGTAGACCTCTTTCAAAAAGGACTCCGCCAGTTTAATTGACCCCTCAGGAGATATCCCCGGGATAGTCTTGAGACCGGGCAGAATGTCGCAAGAGACAGGTACTTCCCAATCTATTCCTACAGATTCTCTTCGAGGGATTCCGATCGAAGCATGCCCCTCCACGGTTTCTCCGTCGCGGACATAAATAAAGTGCCAACTCTTCGTTGCGCGTGTCATATCACATTTATCTCTCGCAGTTCCTTACGCAGCCCGCCATGACATTGGCGGCACTTTCGTAGCAGAACTTTCGCTTTTCTGCAGAATCCGGAAACCGACTCTGACAGTTCGCTCGCATGTCGTGCCAGGTGTCTACGCAGCCTTCCTTGCATTCTTCTACTGGATCAGTCCTAGGCAAGGGCGGAGGCGGTATCAGTGAGAAAAACAAGGGTGATGGAGGAAATTATGTATATCTTCATTGAATTAACTCGGCTATATCATAGAGACCTGGGTGTGAACTGTCAAGGGTATCCGCTTCCAGGTTTCCCTACTTTCAAGAAGGAATAGAACGGAACATTTACGCGCTTCGGGCGCGTGGCTCGCGGTTTTTTGCTTCGCAAAAAACCCGCGAGCTCGAACGGAAACGGCCTGAAACGGCGCAGCCCTCCCGGGCGAACGCGCCTTTAACGAACGCCGTTGCTTCGAATTTTTCCGGCTCTACGCGGGCAGGCCAGAGACGCGCGGGAGCGGCCTTTTGCCGTGGCCGTTCGGGCTTCGGGTTTTGGCCGTTCAAAACCAGAAGCATCGGCCCGTTACCCCCCATAATGCAGTTCCGTCCGTCGTTGAACTGGGAAAGCATGGAGTATCCGCTGCGGCTTATCTCAAGGATCGTAACTACTCAGGTCTGTGGAGCGGACTGCTGAGCCGAAATATTCCACTGGACTAACTCGCCCCCCATTT
>PFUL01000190.1 GCA_002790095.1 Elusimicrobia bacterium CG_4_9_14_3_um_filter_62_55
GATTCCTGACGATTACCTGAGCGCGCTCAAACAGGTGTTCGGCTCCGCGATTGACGTGAACGGCGGCCCAAAGAAAGCCGACCCCGTCTCGGATTTGCAGTACACGATGATCTGTCCGAAGGGCAAGCAATGCGCCGCGCCGAATCTCGAAATCGCGGGATACGCGGTTTCCATCAAGGAATCCGACGGAGTCTCCTTGCTGAGCGTGATGGGATCCGACGGGAAGAAGATCGATCCTGCGCAGATCCACGAAATCGCCGCCGCGCTGCGCGCGTCCGCCGGCGGCGATTGGCGGAGCCGACGGTCTCCCGGTGTATACCGACGAATCTCCCGTGAAGCCGCGCGTCGAAGCGCCGGACGCGAAGGCGTACGCCGTTGTGCCGCCCCCCGCCTTGGCCGCCTACGACGCGGACGAAGCCCGCAAGACCTTCGTGGAAAGACTGATGAAGGACGCCGGGGTCTCGCGCGACGCGGCGCTGGCGACCTACGCGGCGAAGACCAGCAGCTATAAAGAACGGCTCACGATGACCGTCGACGCCGCGCGGGACGCCGTGAAGGGCCTCGACGGGGAATTCGGCGGCCGGATACGGGCGATGAACAACGCCGCGCTGAGGAAACTGCTCAAGACGGACCCCGACGCGCGCCAGCAGTTGACGGCTCACTACATGAACTACATGCTCGCCTACATGAAGCAGCGGGTCGGGGAGGAGAAGTTCGACAAGGCGGTAAAGCCGGAGAGCGTGGCCCGCCTTCTGGTCGGCGCCTACACCGAAGGCATGGGCCGCGTCGCCAATAAACTCGCCTCCGGAGAGTACGCGCCGACGAAGAAGTACGCGAAGGAAGTTCTCGCCGCATTCGACGCGAAGCACGCCGAGGCCGCGAAAGCGCTCGGCTGGGGCGTCGATCTCGACAAGGCGCGCGCAGAATACGCCGCGGCTTCCGCCGCGAAGAAGCAGGAATACGACAAAGCCCTCGCCGCCTGGAAGAAGGCCTCCGAGGCGCCGAAGACGATCGACCCGCTGTTCTCGGGGATCGTGAACCTGAACCGGATCAACCGCACCGGCGTCATGGCGCCGATCGGCCGTGGGAGCGTCGGCTTCTGGGTGAACGGCGCGGCCGAGCGGCTGCCCTCCTACGGCGACAAGGTTCGTCTCGCCTCCGAAGCGACCCCGACGGCCGGTTTGGATCCCAAGGCGATTGCGACGGTCTACCTTCCGGTCGACAAGGCCGAGCGGATGCGGCTGCGTTCAGGCGATCTGGTGACGGTGTTCTACAAGAAGGACGGCCGGGACTTTACCGCGACGGC
>PFUL01000098.1 GCA_002790095.1 Elusimicrobia bacterium CG_4_9_14_3_um_filter_62_55
GCTCCGGTAGAAGCCGCCCCCATCGGCGGATCCGGGGTGGAGGCGGGCGCGCAAGCCGTCGCAAAAACCGAAGCAAGCGTCTCGTCGGCGGGCAGCGACGAAGGCGGATTGAATTCTCTGTTCGACGGCTCTGAGAAGAAAAGCGAGCCGAAAGAGGCGCCCCAAGAGGCCCCCGATGCGACGACGATCTCGCCTCAGCCGGAGTCTCTGCCGTCTCCCGCGGCCGCTCCGCGGCCGGCGCCGGTCCCGACCCTCGGCCCGCTCCGCGAGGTCGAGATTCCCAAGGACTATCCGAAACCGACGAACGTTCCGATGCAGTTTCAGCCGCCGCCGCATCCGGATCTCAACCGCGACATGAGCGTCCCCGCGACCGACGACGAGATCGAGGCGCTCGCGCGGCAGAAAGGGATCCCGCTCGATATTTTCCGGCAGGCCTACGCCGAGGCGCGGCGCCAGAACGTGGATTACCGGCTGGTGCTGGCCGTGATGAAGCAGGAGAGCCGCTTCAATCCGAACGCGACCAGCGGGGTTGGAGCGCGCGGTTTGATGCAGGTGATGCCGGCGACGGGCCGGGATTTGGGCGTGAATAACGCCAACATGCTTTACGACATCAAAACCAGCATCTATGCCGGGACGAAGTACATCCGCCAAATGTGGAACATGTTCGTCGACAAGGGCGCCGCGGTGCTCAATTCGTTTAGCGACGGCGAGGTCGCCCGCGTCAAGAAAGCGATCGCCGCCTACAACGCCGGGCCGGGCAACGTGCAGAAGGCCGGCGGAGTTCCGAACGTCAAAGAGACGCGTCACTACGTGGTGACGGTGCTCGGCAACTACTACGGCTACATGCGCGACTTCCCGCCGGCGATCGGGCCCAAAGCCGCGGCTTCCTGAGCGTCGGGGCGGCTCAGGCTTTAACGGCCTCCCGCAGCATGCGGATTTCGTCCTGGTCGCCCAAAGCGACGAGTTGTTCCCCGGCTTTCATCGGGCGGGATCGCGGCGGATTGACCTCGTAGCGCTCGGCGTTCTTCGCGCGGACCGCCAGGATCAGCGGCGCCCGGCCGCCGCCGACTTCGATCGACCCGAAGGGTTTGCCGTCGTAGAGCGAGCCTGCCGGCAGATCCACCTGTTCAAAGCGGTAGGCGGAGTCCTTCGCGCGAATCATCGAATCCAAAAAGCCCACGGCCGCGGGTCGGATCATTTCCGAGGCCATGCGCAGGCCCCCGATCATCGGCGGGCTGACGACGGCGTCGGCGCCGCTTCTAAACAGCTTGTCGCGAACGTCACCGTCGTGAAGTTCGCTGACGATCCGCACGTTGGGGTTCATCACGCGGCAGCTGAGCGCGACGAAAACGTTGTCGCGGTCGTTGTCGAAAGTAAGAAAGACGCCTTTGGCGCGGGCGACGCCCGCCCGTTCGAGCGTCTCGTCGCGGAGCGCGTCGCCGATAACGACCAAGTGTCCGCGCTCGAGGGCGGCGCTTCCCTTTTCCGCGTCGTGTTCGATGACGACGAAATCATGCCGGGTGTTCGCGAGTTCGGCGGCGATGGTTTCTCCGGTATGTCCCATGCCGAAAATGACGTAGTGCCGGTCTAGGACCTGGATGCGTTTTTCCATCTTTCTCCTCCGGAGCCGTTCGTTGAGCTCGCCGCCGACGATGAAGGCGGTCAGCGCGGAAAACGAGTAGGCCATGACGCCGAGACCCAAAAGGCTGAGCGCGATCGTAAAGATTCGGCCGCCGGTTGAAAGCGGATGCACTTCCCCGTAGCCGATCGTCGCCAAGGTAATGACCGTCATGTATAAGGAGTCGAACAGCGGCCAGCCTTCCACGGTCGTATAGCCGAAGGTGCCGATCAATAGACAGGCGCCCATCGCCGCGAGCACGGTTTTTAATCGCGTCGAAAACTCGAGTTCCATAGCTTAATACTACATTTTTCAAATCCCCGCTCGGGTCCACTAGCGCGAAAATCGTTTCGGGGTTATATTGTGCCCTATGGAGCCGGGGGCGATCCATCAGGCGTCGGGGACCGAACTGATGTATTGGGGTTTCGCGGTTTTCGGGACTTTGTTCTTTTTTCTCAGGATCGCCGCGATGGCGCTAGGGGGCTTCGGGTCCGAGGATTTCGACGACGGCGGGCATGCGGACGCAGACGTCGATTTCGACGACGGCGCGGATGGAGAGGCGATCGAAGCGGAACTTGTCGAGGATGGAGAGCATCACGGACACGCAAGCGACGCGGCTTTTAAGTTGCTGTCGGTGCATACGGCAACCGGGTTCTGCATGATGTTCGGTTGGATGGGATTGGCCGCCTACAAGCAATTCGGCCTGGGCGCCCCCCTCTCTTTTTTGACCGCTCTCGGAGCGGGTTTTTTGACGATGTACGCGACGGCCTGGCTTTTTAAGCTCGCCTCCCACATGACGAGTCCGGGGGCCTCCTTTTCCGCGAAGGATCTGGTCGGCAAGGAGGCGACCGTTTATCTGCGCATCCCCGATAACGGACGCGGAAAAATTCAGATCGGCGTCGAAGGGATCACGCGCTTCATCGAGGCCGTGTCCGATGACGGCGCGGAAATCGATTCTTTCCAAGTGGTGCAGGTGACCCGCGCGATGGACGCTTCGACCGTCGCGGTCCGGAGAAAGGACTAGAATGAGGATCGTTTTGCTGCTTCTCCTTTTTGCGTCGCGCGCCCAGGCGCAGGGCGATCCGGTCCCCTCCCCCGTCGTGGGGGGGCAGACGGTTTCTTGGGAAGGGGAGCAGGCTCAGATCGAGGCGCAGCGCGAAGCCGCGCGGCTCGAGACACGCAAGCGGGAGAGACGACTGAAGGAATTGCAGGAGCGTCTCGAAAGCAAGGGTCGCGGAAGACGCAGCGGAGGGTCTATGGACTTCATGATGATGGGCGCCGGAACCGGCGCGCTGTTTTTATTCTTCACTATTTGGTTTCTTGCCAGCCGCTACCGGCGGTGTCCTTCGAACATGGTCCTCGCGGTGCAGGGGCGCGTCGGGGGGGGCAAGGCCGTCCGCTGCTTCCACGGAGGCGGCACCTTCGTCTGGCCGTTGATTCAAGAGTACGATTATCTCGAGTTGACGCCGATGACGATTTCAATTCCGCTGAAGGGAGCGCTTTCCCAGCAAAACATCCGCATCAACGTTCCCAGCACCTTCACGGTGGCGATCGACACGACACCCGAGGCGATGACGAACGCCGCGATCCGTCTTCTCGGGCGCAATCGCAAAGAGATCGAGGACATGGCGATGGAGATCATCTTCGGTCAACTGCGGCTGACCGTCGCCTCGCTGACCATCGAACAGATCAATCAGGACCGCGAGAAATTCCTCGAGGCGATCCGCCGGAACATCGACACGGAATTAACGAAGATCGGGCTGTCTCTGATCAACGTGAACATCACCGACATCACCGACGAATCGGGCTACATCGAATCGATCGGAAAGAAGGCGGCGTCCACGGCGGTCAACCAGGCGCGCATCGACGTCGCGGAGCAGGAGAAGCACGGCGCCATCGGCGAGGCCGAGGCGCAGCGGGAGAAGCGCATCCAGGTTGCCGTGTTCAACGCACAAGCGGTCGAAGGGGAAAACCAGTCGCAGGCGAAAATCGCGGCCTACAACGCGCAGCTCGCCGCGGAACAGGCGACCGCGGACCAGCGCGCCCAGGTCGCGCAACAGGTTGCGCGCGCGGAGATCGAGAAGTCGAAGGCGATGGCCGAAGCGCAGCGCCTCGAGGCGGAGAAGGTCGTGCCGCAGCGCATCCGCAAGGAGCAAATCGAGATCGACGCCGAGGCCGAGGCGGAAAAGCGCCGGCGCGAGGCCCGGGGCGAGGCGGACGCGATCCTGTCGGTGAAGCAGGCGGAGGCCGAGGGCATCCAGAAGATTCTGGCCTCGAAGGCCGAGGGCTATAAGCTGATGGTGAACGCGGCGCAGGGAAACGCCCGGGACGCGGCGACCTTGCTGCTCGTCGAGAAACTTGAGGAGATCGTGCGGCTGCAAACCGAGACGATCAAGAATCTTAAGTTCGACAAGATCACGGTCTGGGACGGGGGCGGAAACGGAAACGGGGGCGCGACGGCGAACTTTATGCGGGATCTGGTGAAGGCCCTGCCGCCCCTGCACGAAGTCGCGCGTTCCGCGGGTCTGGAGCTTCCGGATTACCTCGGGCAGGTTTCCGCGCCGGTGGCCGCATCGCCGAAAAAGAAGAACGGGGCGGATGGGGCTGCCTAAGCGGAGCTCGAAGCCGTCCGAACCGAAGCGGCCGCCCCCGCCGGCGGGATCCGTGCGCCGCGGTTTCGAACGCGCGTTCGCGCTCGCTCGCGGCGGATTCGGCGGGTTCTTCTCGATCTGCGTGCTGACGCGGGTCCCGCCGTATCTTCTGCGATTTCTGTATATCCTCGTTTTCATCGACGCGGCCGACGATCCGGGACCGCTCAACCTCTCCGCGGCGGTCGCGGTGATCCTCTATGAGGGGCTCTCCTGGGTGCTGGGCGCTCTTGCGCTGGCGGCGGCGATTTCCGCCGCCGATCAAGGACGCCCGCTCTCGGTGATCGGTGCCTTTCGCGCGGGCTTCGCGCGGTTGAGTGCCGGCCTCAAGACCGCCGCGCTCGGCGGGATATTCGTCGGCGTGGGATTGGCGGCGCTTTTGATTCCCGGGCTTATCCTGCTGTACCAATTTTCTTTCGCCTGGTTCGCGGTCGCGGTCGAGGGGCTTGAAGGGAAAGCGGCGCTGGACTCCTCCCGGGCGCTCGTGCGCGCGTATCCGACGCGCACCCTCGCGACGCTTGGTTTGGCCGCGGCCCTCTCGCTGGGGGTCGCGGGCGCCGCGATGGGTTCTCTCAATCTCGCACTCGGGTTCGTATACGGGCTGTTCGATCTCCCGGAGAACTCGCTCGCGACCGCATTCGTGTTCGATTTGGCGCGGCGCGTGGTATTTCAATGCGTCCCCGTCGCGGTCGCCGTCTACTGGTGGGTCGCGTACGCGGAGTTTGCCGCGAAGGTCCGGCCCGAGAAGAGCGGCGATGAGATCGAACTCATCGCCCTTTAGTATCCTTCCCGTATGGATTTAGGGATCAAAAACAAGGTGGCGGTGGTGATGGCCGGCTCGAAAGGGCTCGGCCGGGCTTGCGCCGAGGCGCTCGCGGCGGAAGGATGCAGGATCGCGCTGTGCGCGCGGGGGAAAGAAGATCTGGCCGAAGCCGCGAAAGCGATCGGGGACGCGTACGGCGTCGCGGTGCACGCGGAGAATTTCGACGTCGCGTCCGATGAGGCCCGCGATCGGTTTTTAAAGAACGCCGAGGAACGATTGGGTCCGGCGGATATTTTGATCGTCAATTCCGGAGGGCCCGCCCACGGTTCGGCCCTTGAGGTGTCCGACGCCCAAATCGACGACGCGGTGCTCTCGACGCTGACCGCAAAAATAAGATGGGTGCGGGCCGTGGTCCCGGGAATGCGCGCGCGCAAGTGGGGACGCGTTCTCCTGGTGGAATCGACAAGCGTCAAACAGCCCATCGACGGACTGGCTCTTTCGAATACGATGCGCGCCGGGGTGGCCGGTTTCGCGAAGACGCTGGCGACGGAGGTCGCTCCCGACGGAGTTCTCGTCAATCTCGTGCTTCCCGGGAGCACCGACACGGACCGGCTGAAGGCGCTGATGGTCTCGCGCGCGCAAGCCGCCGGGATATCCGTCGAGCAGGCGAGGGCGGCTTACGGAAAGCGGACTCCCTTAGGGCGGATCGCGCGGCCGGAGGAATTCGGAGCGGTCGTCGCGTTTCTAGCTTCGGAGAGGGCGTCCTACGTCACGGGGAGCGTGATTTCCGTGGACGGCGGTCTTTGCGCGGGGCTTTTGTGATCTCGGCGAAGTCGCGGATTTGTCCGTTCTCGTCGTAAAATTCAATCTTCAGCGATCCCCCGCGGAGTTCTACCCCGAGGAAGCCGTGCTCAACGAGCGCGAATTCCGACCATTCGGCGCGGTCCCTCCATTTGAGCCCGCGCAGGCCGGCGCCCCCGGTGCCGACCACCGCGTAGACGGTTTTTTTGATCTTTGCCGTTCGTTCGTAGTGGTGGTCGTGGCCCTGAATCGCCAGATCCACGCCGTACTTGGAGAAAAGCGGCTCCAGCGCCGCGCGGACGCGTTCGTCCCCTCCGTGTTTCCCGGATGAATACGCCGGAACGTGAAAAAGCGCGATCTTCCAGAGCTCGGGGGACGCGGCCAGTTCCTTTTCGAGCCATCTCCATTGAGGGCTTCCCTTTGCGATCGGAGCGGCCGCCGCGACACCGTACGGGGCGTTCGTATCCAGCGAGAAAAAGCGCGCGTCTCCCACGGTGAACGCGTAATAACGCGGACGGCGGTGGATTTTCGCGTACGCCGAACGGAAACGGGACTCCCCTTTCTCCCGGTTTGCGCCCGCGTTTGCGTAGTCGTGATTGCCCGGGGAAGGGAAGAAGGGAATTCGAGATAGCAGCGGAGCGTAGGGTTCGAAGTACCGGGCGTCGTAGCCTTGATCGGCGCCCCTCGGGTAGACCAGATCCCCCGCCAGAAGCACGAATTGAGGGGCGTAGGCTTCCAGCGTCGCCGCGACCGCTTGCTGAGCGGCACGCCCGCTCCCGGAGTCCCCGAAGGCCGCGAAGCGCAGAGCTTCGCCCGCCATCGGGAGCGGACGGGCCGTCCAGCGGCGGGTCGAGGCGGCGATCGTGTATTGGAATTGCGCGTCCGGAACCAGATCGTTCCAGGCGGCGCACTCGTCCTTCTCCGCGCGCCAACAGATGCGAACCGCCGTCGAGGAGGCGTCGACCAGGTAGGGTCCTCGCAAGGGAGCGGCTGCGGAAAATCCCGCCAGCAGCGTGAGAAGGAAAGCGCCGATCATGCTCCGATCGTATCAAAGTACAATGAACGGGTGACGATGCTTCCCTCGCGCGAGGAAGTCCGCTCGATGTGGAGTCTGGCGGCTCCGATCATGCTCATGCAATTGGGCATGATGGCGTACGGCGTCGTCGACACCCTCTACATGGGCCGCATCGGTCCCACGGAGGTGGGCGGCGTGGGGCTCGGCGGGTCGACCTTTTTCGCGATGATGCTGTTCGGGTTGGGATGCCTGCTCGGCGTGGATACGCTTTCCTCGCGGGCGTTCGGGGCCGGGAGGCCGAAGGAAAGCGCCGCGATCTTCGTGCACGCGATCACGATCGCCGCGGTAATTTCCGTTCCCCTCTTTTGGTGCGTGCGTTTCGCGGCGCCGTTTTACGCCGCGGTCGGCGTGGACCGGGCGGTCGCCGCCGTCGCGTTGGAATACCTGAACACCTTGCGCTGGATGGCCCTGCCGTTTCTGCTTTTCGCGGCCTGCCGTCAATATCTCCAATCCATCGACGTGACCCGGCCGTTGTTGGCCTCGATCGTGACCGGAAATTTGTGCAACGTGGTCCTCAACTACGGGCTGATTTTCGGGCATTGGGGCCTTCCCCGGCTCGGCATCACCGGCTGTGCGCTCGCAAGCGTCGTCAATTCCGCGGTCATGACCGCCATCGCGGGAAGCGCGGCGCTTTCGCGGATGCGCGCGGCGGGATTCGTGTTCCGGGGATTCCACCGACCGCTCGCGGCGGCGCTGCTCGCCCTCGGCGTTCCCGCGGGCCTTCAAATGCTGGTCGAGGTCAGCATGTTCAGTCTGGCCTCCACCTTCATGGGCCGATTTGGCCCTGTGCCGATGGCGGCGCATCAGATCACGATGAATCTCGTGAGCGTTACCTTCATGATTCCGCTCGGAATTTCCTTCGCGGCGGCGGTGCGGGTGGGCCAGGGCGTCGGAAAAAACGACGCCGAAGCCGCCGTCCGCTCAGGGAGAACCGCGCTGTTCATGGGCGTCGGGTTTATGTCGTTTTCCGCCGTTCTGTTCTGGACCTTGCCCGGTTTTTTCATTGGCCTGTATACGGGCGATCCCGAGGTGATCGGTCTCGGGGCGTCGATGCTCTTCATCGGAGGGCTGTTCCAGATTTTCGACGGGATGCAGATCGTGCTCAACGGGGCGATTCGCGGCCTCGGAGAGACGCGCGTCCAGTTATGGGCGCACCTCGCGGGCTTCGGGGTCGTCGGATTGCCGTTGGGAATCTGGCTGGCGTTTCGGGGCGGCTTCGGCCCGATCGGATTGTGGGTCGGACTGCTCGCGGGCCTGACGCTGACGGGCGTCGGCCTCTTTTTCGTATGGCGAGGGTTAGGTCGCCGTTATTTGACGATGTCGAGGAGTTCGACCTCGAACACCAGCGTCGATTTCGGCGGGATGGAACCCCGGCCCTGAACGCCATAGGCGATCGAATACGGGCAGATCAACTCCGCCTTGGTTCCGACCGACATTTTTTGAACCCCTTCGGTCCAGCACGAGATCACCCCGTTGAGCGGGAAGGTCGCCGGTTCCCCGCGCTGAACCGAACTGTCGAAGACCTTTCCATCGGGGAAGGTCCCGTGGTAGTGAACCTTCACCTGGCTCGTCGCCGAAGGCTTCGGACCCGAACCCGCTTTGAGTTCCTTGTAGATGAGCCCGGATTCAGAGCGCTGCGCGCCCGGCCGCGCGGCGGCTTCATTGAGAAAGCGCATACGGACCGCTTCTTGCCGGTCGAGAACCAACTGTCTGATTTTACCGCGGTAATCGGGGATCAAAACGGGCAGCTTTTTCCCCTCAAGACGGTCCTGGAGTCCCTGAAGCATGAAGGGGACCTCCTCGGAACCGAGTTGAAACTCGGAGAGAATCCGCTCGGCGACGTCCGCGCCGGCGGCGTAAAGCGTTTTTTGAACGTCGCTTCTGGGCTTAACGCCCGCGGCGTTCGCCGCGTGAGTGAAAAGGGATCCGATCAGTGCGGCAGTCAGCGGTATTTTCATCGTTCCTCCTTCGGGTCGCGGCATCTTAGCAGATTGATTACTCATATATGGTAGCGTTCGTCCATGGCGAGACGAAGAAACCGATCCGGTAACGATAAAGGCCGGGGAAAGAGTCCCCGTGCCGGACGCCGCGCGGCGGCGCACGCCCGGCGCGAAAGCGGCCGGGGGCCGCAGGCTTTTCAGCCGGCAAAAGACGCTTCGCGTCCGGAATCCGGGCTCGTGGAAGGGTCTCTCGAGCATCACGGCCGATTCGGCTTCGTCATCCCGTCCGGCGGCGGGGGGGACTTTTACGTTTCGGGGAATTCCCTGAGGCTCGCGATGGACGGCGACCGCGTCGTGATTCGACCCGGCCCCGGAGGCGGGGGGCGTCGGGAAGCCGCGATCGTCCGCGTGCTCGCGCGCGGGCGCAAATCGATCGTCGGCCGATTGAGCCAGAAGGGACGGCGCTGGACCCTCGAGCCGGACGAGGGGGACGCGGTCGAGGTTCTCGATTTCGCGGCCGGACTTAAACGCGAGGCCGGGGCGATGGCCGTCGTGAAGATTTCGCGATACCCGGACGGGTCTCGCGGAGCGGCCGGCGTCGTCGACGAAATTTTAGGAAATCCCGCTTCGCCGCGCGTGCGCGCGACGGCCGCGCTCCGTTCGCGTGAATTGCCGGAGGGGTTCCCTCCGGCGGTCCTGCGGGAGACGGCCCCGTTCCCGGAGCGGGTCGAGAAAAGTCTTTGGCGCGGGCGCCGGACCCTGTTCGACCTTCCGCTGTTTACGATCGACGGGGCCGACGCGAAGGATTTCGACGACGCCGTCTCTCTCGAGGATTTGGGCGGCGGGCGCCAGCGTCTCGGCGTTCATATCGCCGACGTGGGAGCCTACGTGAAGCCGGGTACCGCCCTCGACGAGGAGGCGTATGCCCGTGCGACGAGCGTGTATCTTCCGGGCCGCGTCGTGCCGATGCTTCCTCCAAAACTTTCGGATCATTTGTGCAGTTTGATGCCGCGCGTCGAGCGCTTGGCGCTGTCCTGCTTCATGGAGTTGGACGGGGCGGGCCATGTGAAGAGCGCCGCGTTCGAGGAGACGGTGATCCGAAGTTGGCATCGCTTTACCTACCGGCAAGTGGAACTCGTGTTGTTGGGAAAGTGTTTAAGTTCCGTGCCCGAACCGGCGATCGAATCGGTGATTCGCATGGGCGCGCTCGCCAAGAAGCTGACCGCCGCCCGCTTTGCCCGGGGAGCGCTGGATTTGGATATGCCCGAGTACAAGATCGAGGTGGACGCGCAGGGAGATCCGGTCTCCGTGGAACGCGTCGAACGGCTTTCCAGTCACCGCCTCATCGAAGAGTTCATGATTCTCGCCAACGAGGCCGCGGCGCGGCACTTGATCGCCAAACAGCAAAACGCCCCTCACCGGATCCATCCGGATCCCGATCCCAAGAAACTCAAGGACCTCGCGTTGGAGCTGAAGCGGCTCGACGTTCGCGTTCCGCCGGAGCTTTCCCGGGGGCTGGCCGCGGGCGTGCGCGGCGCCCTGCAGGTCGCGAAGAACCATCCGCTGGGAGACACGATCGGAATTCTGACCGTGCGCAGCCTCAAGCAGGCGACCTACTCGGCGGAACCGGCGCCCCATTTCGGATTGGCGTCCGGGGCCTATACCCACTTCACCTCTCCGATCCGGCGCTACCCGGATTTGCTGGTTCACCGCGCGATTAAGGCGACCTTCGGAAAAGGAAAAGCCTCGTGTCCGCGCTTGGGCAAAGACGCGCTCGCCGTCGCCGCGCGCCATTGCTCGGATCGCGAGCGGCTCGCCGCGGAAGCCGAGCGGGAGGCGGTTGAGGCCTTGCGGATCGCGTATCTCGCGCAAGGACTTCCCCGCGCGTTGAAGGGACGCGTGACCCGGCAGCTTCCCTACGGGGCGCTCGTTACCTTGGACGAGACCGGCGCGGTCGGACTGGCGCGGGGGCTTCGGGCTCCCATGGGCGCGATCGTCGATGTGAAGGTCCAGCGGGTCGATGTCGCGAAGCGGCAGTTGGATCTGAAGCCCGCGTAGCATGAAGCGAAAGGCGAAAAGGAAATCTTCGAAGAAGGTTCGGTTTTCGGAACTGGTGCGGATCATGGCGCGCCTGCGCGGAACGAACGGCTGCCCGTGGGATAAGGAACAGACTCACGAATCCTTGCTCAAGTACCTGCGTGAAGAGACCGAGGAGACCGTCCACGCGGTGCGAAGCGGCGACCCGGAGAACCTCGCGGAGGAACTCGGAGACGTGCTGCTTCAGATTCTGTTCCATTCGCAGATCGCCGCCGAGAGCGGCCGTTTTTCGATCGACGACGTCCTGGCGATTCTGAGGGACAAGTTGGTGCGCCGTCATCCGCATGTCTTCGGTAAGGGCAAGAAGGAAAAGATTTCCGCCGATGAAGTCGTTCGCCGCTGGAAGGAAATTAAAGCGCGCGAAAAAGCCTCTAAATAACCATTTAAAAAATTGCGTTTTTTCGATGAGAACGCCGAATTCCTATCGCCGGGGTTTCGGCGCGTTTTCGCTTCTGGACCTTTTGGGTCCTCCGGAATTGCCCTCTCGGCTCATTGCAGGCGGTTCATTGATAAGTATCCTCAAAGCAGACCGGATCTTGAGGTAAATCAATGACTCTCATCAATCGACTCTTCTCGGCGGGACTGGCGGCCGCGCTTGGCGCGTCGCCGGCGTTTGCGGGTTCGCTCTCGCTCAATCTCGGGGACATCAAATCCCTGCGCGGGAGCGGGGTCTCCGCGGATCGCATCTCGGACGCGGGCGTCGTGCCGACCTTTCAGGGCGCCCGGGTCATCCCCGCCAAGTTCAAGCGGGAGCCGGGTCCGGCGGGAAACATCGACGACGACGCGCCGCCGCCGAATATCCAGGTGAAGCATCTCAAGAAGCTCATCGCCGGCATCCAAGAGCTGCAAAACGACGCGCTCGGCAAGGAGTATGTCAGCCAGTTCGGCGCCGGAATGCACCCTTCCGAGCTGCAGCGTCTGGGCGAGCGTCTCTCCCAGCTCGACAAGATGTCCGTCGACGGCATCACCGGCGATCAGTGGTACTTGGTCGTCGATAAGATGCTGGAGAGCGCCAAGAAAACCTACGAGCCGGCGAAGGCGAACTGGCCCGAAGTGGTCGACAACATGCTCAAGGAGGCTTACGCTTCCTTAAAGGATCCCTTCTCCGTGTTCATGAACCCGATGGAGTCGGCCGCGATGCTGAAATCCATGTCCGGCGGCGGCTATTCGGGCATCGGCGCTCAGGTCGCGGAGAACCCTAAGGGCGTCACGTTGGATTTGATCTTCCCCGATTCCCCGGCGGAAAAGGCGGGCCTCCAGGACGGCGACGTCGTCACCGCGATCAACGGCGTCGACATGGCCGGCAAGACGACCAACGAGGTCGTCGAGCGCATGGTCGGCAAAACGGGAACGAAGGTGACGCTTTCCATCGAGCGCGGCGGTCAAAAGATTCCCGACGTCACGGTCACCCGCGGCGCGATCAAGCGGCCGAACATGTTCTCCGAGAATTTCGGCAACGGGGTCGGCTATGTCTATTGGAGCCAATTCACCGATAAGTCCGATTCCGAAGTCATCGGGGCCATCGACGCGCTTAAGGGGCAGGGCGTCACGAAGGTAATCCTCGACGTTCGCGCCAACCCGGGCGGCAACGTCGGCTCGGTGGCCGAGATCGCCTCTGAATTCCTGCTCGACAAACAGGAGATCCTCAGCTTCCGCCGACAGGGCAAGATCGCCTCGACCTTCCGGACCGACGGTGACGGCAAGTTCAAGGACCTGCAGATCGCTCTTCTGGTCAACGGCAACTCGGCTTCGGCCAGCGAGATTCTCGCGTTGGCTTTTAAAGACCTCAAGCGCGGCTACATCGTCGGTTCGCGCACCTACGGCAAGGGCGTCGCGCAGTCGGTGCTTCCGGGAGTACAGGACCTGCTGATTCCGAGGCCGCAGGGCGTGCAGCAGGCTCAGATTCCGACCGGGCGCGTCGCGAAGGTGACTTCCGAGCGCTGGCACGGGCCGAGCGGCGATTGGATCGACGGTCAGCGAGACCCGAAGGACGGGCACATTCTCCCCGGTACCGGCGGCGTTGTTCCGACCGAGCCGGTCTCCGTGACCGAAGACGAGGAGAAAGCGGTGATGAAGCAGATCATGCGCAAGCTCTACGGCGGCGCCGTCTCTAATCCGGTTCAGGACAAGGTGCTCGACAAGGCGCTCGATCTGCTCACGCGGAGCCCGAGCTGAGCCCGTCCGCATAGATCAACGGCAGTAAAAGCGCCTCCGGGGCATTCCTCCGGGGGCGTTTTTTTTCCGGCTTCGCCGGTTCGGGCATCAGGCCTTCGAGGATTTCCCAGGCGGCGCGCTCCAGCAGCTGCGCGTATTTGCGCTCGTCGAATTCCAGCGGTCCCTCAAGCAGGGCCAACGGCGTGACGCGCCATTCCTTGACGGGATCCTTCGCAGAGGCGATCACAAAGCGCAGCGTCTCCCCTCGGCGCAGGGAAAGTCCGCGCGAAGCGAGGGTCTTGGCGGCGATCGCCTGAGGGGAATTCCCGCGATATTCGTCGGGCGTTTTTGAGACGTGCATCGTGATCGCCAAGTCGCAGGCGTCGACGCGGCCGTCCTCGAGCCGCGCGCGCGCGGCGTCGGTGAGGCGCAGCAGCGCGGGGGCGAGCCGTTCGCAGGCGGCGAGCGAATCCGCGCGGGAGAGCCGCGCGAGCATTTCGTTTTGAAGACGCTTTAAAAGATCGGGGGTATCGCGCCGCCGGAGCGCGAGGCCGCGCACCTTCAGCGTCCCGTCTTGAAGCGCGCCGAAGTATTTGGCCGGGACGCCCGAACCGGGTTCCATGCGCGAGGGGCAAAACCGGATCCATTTGTAGACCCCTTCGGTTGCGAGCGGAACCCCGCTTTCTTTTTCGATCGCGCGGCGCAGCGCCTCGTAGTCGACGCCGGGGCCGCCCTGCAGCCACAGCGAGTCCACCAACGCGTGCAGCATCTTGAAGCCGCGGTTTTCCGCCGCTTCCTTTGCGCGCAGCAGGACCTCGCGCCCGCAGGCGGTCACGCACTCGTGCGATTCGATCTTCCCGAAGCGCGCGTTTTTGAAGCCGAGGTATCCAAAACAACAGACTAAGATCCACTTATGCGCGTCCGCGCGCGCCTTGAACACCGCGGCCTTCGGGCTGATCGATTTCGCGAGCTTCTTGTAGGCGGCGCGCTTGGTCAAAATCGGCGCGAGTACTTTCGGGACCAGTCCCTTGCGCCGCGTGCAGAGGTGATGGCCGATCTCGGGGACCTTGTTCTCGGGGCAGCAGGGGCAGTTGACGGTTTCCGGCGAGATGTTCCACTCGACCATCAAGGTCGGGTACATCGAGGTGAAGTCGTATTCAACGACCTCCTCGTGCCAGCCGGTTTCCGGTTCGTAGACCAGTCCGCCTTTGTCGGCGATGAGCAGCTCGGTCGCCGGGCGGAAGTCCTCGGCCTGCTGCTTGTCCATCGGGATCAGAACGCCGTCCAAAAAGGCGCGATGCATCTGCATCGAAGTGAGCGAGGTCCCGATGGTCGAGCGCGCCGCGCGCTGGACGGGAATGCGCGCGATGCGGGCGACTTCCAGCAGGCCGTGAAGCCCGCTTTCCTTGTGCATGAAGCTGTTGCGGGCATCGATATGCCAGCGTCCGGACAGGTAGCGCACGCCCATCTGGTAGACGGTGCGGCCGTAGGTGTAGAAGCTGCGCCCGCCTCCCCCGACCACGCCGCGGCCCGCATCGCGCGAAAGCGGAAGGGGAACCTTGTACTTTTCCGACCACAGTTCCAGCTGCGGCATCAGCCAGCTGTCCCCCCACTCGGTCAAAATCAAATCGGGGTCCCACTCGCGCAGCCGCAGGGCCAAGGTTTCCAGTTGATCCTCGAGCGGCCCCTCGAGTTCGTGTTCCACGCCGCTGAAGCCCATGACCAGTCTTCCGCGCGGCGCGTGATTGGGGTCGATCTTCCCGGCGGTTTCGGAACCCGAGAGCGCGAGTCTCATCGTCTTGAGCGCGGGCAGGGCGTAATCCAGAGCCCAGGGATCGTCGCGCAATTGCCAATCAAGCAGGTGCCCGGTCGCCGCGTCGACTTCGAAGGCGCAGCGCGCGGTCGGGAAATGCCCGCGTTCGTAGTGGTAGGCCTGGACCGGGTGGATGTCGGCGTCGTAGAGCGAGAGCCCCGTCGCCTTGAGCTTCTCGACGACGCCTTTATGCGCGCGCGCCGGGACGCGGGCCTCGAGGACTTCGATCTCCGTTCCGGAGTAGAGATCGGTCCCGGTCGTCCAGCGCAGCGTCGCGTTCGTCTTGCCCAGCGCGATCCGCGCGTCGCCGAGTTGGGAGGGCGTCCCGGCCATCTTGAGACCGGGACGCCAGGGGTCTAGGAAGTGATGATGCTTCCCGTCCGGGGAGAGGACCCAGACGCGTACCCCTTCGGGCTCCGTGTAGGCATCGAAGAGCCAGCCTTCGATTCGTTCGACTCGACGGACCATGTTCTTTCCAGCGTCATTCCTGTAAATCGACTTCCAGTTCGGCGAGCCGCCGCGCGAGCCCGACGAGCATCGCCATGAACACCGACTCCAGCGGCACCGCGCGGCTTGCCATCGAGGCGGGGGCCGCGTGCCGCCGGGCCGAGCGCCACAGCGCGTCGAAGGCTTCCTGGTCTTCGCGGCGCAGCGCGCGGCGAAACAGGGCCCAATCCTCCTTCTCGATCTGGAGGGTGCGGATGATCGTCGGCAGCGTCCGTCCCATGACGCGGCCTCAGGCGAGAACCGCTCCGGCGTAAGGCGTTCGCACCGGCGACGGAGGCAAGGGATATGGGAAGGTCGTCTCCTCTGTTTCCTCTTCGAACTCGGGGTCTAGGCCCAGGGACGCGAGGCTGAGCGGGCCGTTGACCTCCGAGAAACGCGCGACGCCGTCGCTTTCCTCGAGCAGCGCGGTTTCGAGCGCGCGGCGCTCGGGAGAAATCTTCCGCTCGACGCCCAGCACGATCCAGTGCGCGGGCAGAAGGCGCATCCCCTCGAGAACGCGGGGGAAGATCCGTTCGACTTCCGAGATCGGAAGGTCCTCGTCTAAAAACGGCGCGAGCGGATCGGAGAGCACGATCGTCTCCCCGCGCCACACCGCGGGGAGTTTGGCGCGGACCATCGTCTCCAGCTGGTAGACGTTGAACGGCCGCGCGAGCTTCACGCCGGCCAGGGCGTTGCGCGCGTCGAGGCCGCGATCGCGCGCGGTGCGGCTCAGGCCGTACGCGTCGAAGCGGTTTCCCACGTCGATCCAGTAGACGCGTTTTCCGCGCGCGAGCGACGGGGACAGCTCCGAGAGAAACCACGCGGGAAGCCAGGACGAACCGAGTATCGTGTGCACCATGATAGACCACCTCCGTGCCCCGGTATAGGGGGCGAGTTAAAACGGTGCGCCGGGCGTTTCGGGCCCGCGGCGCTATGTGTAGTTGCGAATCAGGCCGACGACGAGGCCGACCACGCGGAAACGCTCGGTGATCGGGCCGTAATTCGGATTCTCCGACTCCAACTGCCACGACGCGCCGCGCTTGCGCAGGCGCTTCACGACGCCTTCGGCGTCGTCTTCGGTGACGGCGACGACCAACTGCTTGTCTCGCGCCGTTTCCGCGGGGCGGACTTGGATGAAGTCGCCTTCGAGAATCCCCGCTCCGGTCATGCTGTCTCCGCGCACGCGAAGCACGAAATCGCCGCGGCGCGCGCTGTCCGGATCGACGCGCAGATGCCCTTCGATGTCTTCCTGCGCGATGATCCCGTTGCCCGCGCCGACGCGACCGAGCACCGGGAGGCGGGAGGGATCCGCGTCCTCGGGCAAGGTCAGGCCCCGGCTGATCGAACCTTCGTGCTTCAGGAAGCCTTTCGACTCGAGCTGCTTGATGTGGTAGGCGACCGAGCTTGGCGCGCCGATCTTGCAGCGTTTGCCGATCTCGCGGACCGTCGGAGGGACGCCGCGGTCCTGAATGCACTCGGTGATGAAGTCGAGCACGCGTTTCTGAAGCGGAGTAAGTTCGCTGGACATTTGTTCACAGTATACTGTACAGATGTTCAGTTGTCAAGACCTTCTTTCGGAAACCCGCCCTCATGTCCACGGTGGCGCCTTTCCGATGATGCCCGAAAGATGGTCGGTGTTCGATAATTCCTCGGCGACACGCCCCGTCGTGACGAAAATGAGGGAGAAGCCATTGGCACGTATTTTCAGCGCCAGCCGTTCTCCGGGCTCGTCCTCGCCGAGTTTTGAATCAACGTAGATTTCACTGCGTTTCGGAAGCTTTTCGGCCGCTGCGAAGAAGGATCGAGAGTCCGCAAAGGTCCGGCAATCGAGGCCGGCGCGCTTCGCGGCGATCGTCCAATTCTTTCGCGTCAACGCATCGTCGTCGATTAGAACGATTATGGGAGCCGGCAGGGAAAGCCGGATCGTCGTTCCGGTTCCGATGGTCGACTCTATCGCGAATGTGCCTCCCCACGATTCAATGCGCGACTTGGCGTGCGCTAAACCGAGACCGGATCCGCCTTCCTTTCCGTGCGTCTCACCTGGGTTTGCGAGTCGATCAAGGAGTACCTGTGGGATGCCCTCGCCTTTGTCCCTGATCAATAGCAGGATCACTTCCCCGTCCGTTTGGAGTTCGCACCGGACAGAACCTCCGTGCTTCATCGCCTCGATAGCGTTGTTCAAGAGATTTGAGAAGAGTCTTGAGAATTCTTTCGCGTCTAATCGGACGAACGCGGGTTCTTTTTCAAGCAAGGGAGTTCCGATTTCGATGTTGACGGGGGCCGATGCGCGTTTTTCCGCAATCCCGTCTTTGATGGCCGCGGTGATATCCAGCAACCTCGTTGCCGTGGGGGAGGCGGGGACGTCGTACCGCTCGGACGAGCCGCGATAGCGGTCAAGGAGGTCATCGGCGATTTCTCCGATGCGGCCGATCGCTTTGTGGGCCAAGCGCGCATTCTCCGATCCGCTTGGATCCACAGCGTTGATCGCGCTTTTCAAGGCCGTCAGCGGCGATCGAATGTCGTGGGAAACCTGAGAAGCTAGCGCGGTGAGTTCACGAGAGAGCGTCAATTCTCTTTGGATTCGGCTGGAGCGGTCAACTTGATCGGTATAACGCTTCAAGAGCGTATAGAGCGAGCGCGAAACGGGGTCTGTGGATTCGGATTCCGAGCGGGCGAGGATGTTTCGGATCGTCTGAAGGCGCTCGCCGTCGTCGCTGTCCGAAATTAGGCTCAAGCGGGTCTCGAGCCGTTCCAGCGTCCGCAGGGTTCCGGCGTTGGCCAGAAATACGATGACGAGCATGAAGATCGTGACGGCCGCGTACAGGCTCTTATTGTTTCTGAATGCATCGCGATTCAGGCGGGAATAATTAACGGCAAACTCCACCTTGCCTAGCCGGGCTCCGTTGTAAACGATATCGTGGGTTCGCTCGAGCGATTTCTCTCCGATCGATTCCAGGTCGCCGATGGAAAACCGAATCGGGGGGGCGTTCACGGCTCCGGTAAACCGGAGTCCCGTCACCCCGGGGACCAGAGATTGTCCGATGAGATTGCGCAATTTGATCACGTCCCGGACTATCGCGGCATGCTCTATTCTCGGCGCTGATTGTCGCAAAGACTGCCGAAGCTTGTCTTGTGCGTGCGCGGCGGAAGAGGCTACGGTATAGGCGTGCCAAGCGGACAAAAACAGCAGGAGTGCGACCGCCGAGTAGGCACCGCTGTGACGGAGCATTAGAACGAGCCGTTTCAAAACGAGATCCCTGCGATTTCCGGATATTCGACGAAGTTCTCACCGAGGCTGAGTCCGCGCAATCCTTTTGGATAATAAAACCTGCGAACTTCCTGGTACAGAGGCAGCGCCCAGGCTTCATCCGCGAGGAGTTGGTTCAGATTACTGACGGCGCGTTGAATTTCCTGTTCCTCTGAGGCGATTTTCAGGTCCTTGTAGGCGGCGCGTACGCGCAGGGAGTGGTAGTCCGAAATTTCGACGGGATCCCCCGAGAAGGGGCCGAAGAACGAGTCATAGTCCGGTTTGACGGCGTCGAACGCGACAATCGATAGATTGAACGGCCTCGGCGAAGATATGAGTGCTGTCGCGAAATCGGATTCTGTTAGCGTCGAGATGCTAACCGTGAGATGGGTGCGCTCCTCAAAGCGGCTCAAGTAGTTTGATAGCGATTCGCGATTTCCCTTTTTCCAGTTGACAAAAACGAGGGGGTGCGACGTCGTCGGCGTTGTCTGCGCGCAGTCTTGGGCCGCTTGACCGCCCGAGGCCCCTTCCACTCCAAGTGGAAGTATCGAACGGATGTCGTGAAACCCCGTCTGTTTCGGCATGTAGGCGCGACGGAGTTCTTTGATATCGATGCAGTGGTAGACGCGCCTTCGAACGGACTTATTAGGATGGTCAATGAGGAGGACTATGGACTGGAGCAGCGCGACATCGCGGACTATGTAGTCGGACGCCAGCCATGCCGGCAGTTGGTCGACGTAAACACGGTTGAAATCTTCGATCCCGCGATCCTTGAGGCGGGGGTCTTCCGGTCCTTGGAATGCGTACATATGAATTTCGTCGAACCCGCCCGCGCGAGGATGCTTGCGAACGAGGTGAATTACGTCTTGTTCGACGGAGTCCGCACGGTAGGACCCAAGTCCCAGTTCGATTTTTGGGTTCTCTGTTGGAAGAGTGGGGGCGAGTTCCATCTTGCTGAACTCCCCCAGAAACCGATCTCCACCGCGTTGAAAGTCGAGATGGACGCAACGACCTTCGGTCCGCACATTCGCGCGGAGGCCGACCTTAGGAAGATTGATCATCAAGTACCGTTTGAGGAACGCCGTGTCGAAGGGGGAATCTGCGTCGAAGGCGGCGCCCTCGGATGGGCAGAGGGTGAACGACTTCGAGTCAGGAGATCGTTCCCAATGAGTGAGAACCTTGGAAGAGACGCTCCCATCCATATCCATTCGAAACAACGGTTCGTGCGTTTGCTTCAATAAATAAAACCCCATGTTGAGAATTGCCAGGTCCGGAGAAACGCGATGAGGAAGGCCGACCGCGAGCATATCCCAAGAACGATCTCGCCGAGAAGACGTGCAAGTGAGGGTGAGGGCCAGCGCGGCGCTCGCAATTGCGTAGAATCGGGGCTTCATCTGTGTCTTGGGGAAACTATGGTATCTTATCGGCATGGTCGGCGACGCGATATTCGGGAGTCTGCGTCGGTTCGCGGCTTCGCTACGTCGCCGTTCCGGGATTCCCGGCTATTCCATGGCCGTAGTGCATCGTGGAAGGGTGCATGCGGCAGCCGGCGGCGTCGCGTCGATTGAGACGGGAGTGCCCGCGTCGCCGGCAACGCTGTTTCAAATCGGTTCGATCACCAAGCCGATGGTCGCGACTCTGGCACTGCGTCTAGCATCGCGTCGGCGAATTTCGCTCGACACCCCTGTCCGGCGCTGGATTCCTGAAATGCGTTTGCGCAGTTCGAATGCGCTCCGGCGTATCTCCTTGCGCCATTTGCTGACCCATACGGGAGGATGGGCCGGAGACTATTTCGACGATACGGGGCGGGGAGAGGACGCGTTGGCGGTTATGGTGGGCCGTTTGAACCGTCTCGAGCAGTTGACCGAACCCGGCGCCGTGTGGGCGTACAACAACGCAGGGTACTATCTCGTGGGGCGCTTCGTTGAGATCCTTTCAGGAAAACCGCTCGACCGGGCCCTCGCAGAAGACTTGTTTTCACCTCTCGGCATGCGTTCCTCGTTTGTGCTCCCCGAAGACGTGATCGCTCGTGACTACGCATGGGGGCACAATGTGTCTAAGCGGCGGGCGATCGTCGCGCGTCCGTGGGGAATGACACGGTCCGCTCACGCGGTCGGTGGGGTCGTTGCTTCGGTAGAGGATTTGATCCGTTTCGCGCAAGGCCACCTGTCCGGTGGGATATTGAACCGTCGCCTCTCGAATGCCGCGCACGCGACTTCAGTTCAGGCCGGATGTGGGATCGATGCGATGGGGTTAGGCTGGTTCATCAACGAACGCGGAGGTGAGCGCTGCGTCTGGCATTCCGGAGCGACGAATGGTCAGATGGCTCACCTGTGTTTGGTCCCAAAGCGCGGTTTCGCCGCGGCCGTGCTCACGAACGCCAATATCGGGGGGGACTTTTGCGCAGATGTAATCCATCGTGCGACGAGAGACTTTCTCGGCATGGCGGAGTCGCGGCGATCGCCTTTGCGCCTTTCGCGCCGTCGGCTGTCTGAATATGTCGGGACCTATGTGGCGCAGATGAGCGACCGGATTCTGCGGATGAGCGGCGGCAGCTTGATGATGGTGACTGTGACAAAGGGTGGATTCCCGACGCCTGCCTCCCCGCCGTTGCCGCCACCGCCGCCAATAAAGCTGTCGTTCTTCGATGAGGGCGGTATTTTTTGGGGGATCGGCGGCCCTTTCCGCGAGGGGGAGTTCCTGCGCGATGGACGGGGCCGTGTGCGTTGGCTCCGGATTTCGGGCCGCCTGCATCGGAAGTCTTATTAGGCGTGGAGGCGTTCGCAGTAGCCGCAGGGAGAGGAGTGCTCGGGAAGAAACGCCCCCGCGTCGATGCCGCGTTTGCGTGCCATCGAGCCTAGGCGTTCCTCGGCCATCTCTCGATAAAACTCGCTCTGTAGGTGTTCTCTTGCCGTCGCGTGATGGAATTTCCCGACGTTGTTGAAGGTTAGGTTAGCGCAGCAGATGGAAAAACCCTTCCCGCAGATGTAAGAGAGTACGCCGCGGTTTGGGCAAACGGCGTCCTCCACCTTACGTTCGAACCGTTGAAACGGAAAGGCGACTCGTTCCTGTTTCGCCCTCCCCGCGTTTTCGACGCGCGTAAAAATAACGTTCGCTCCGGTCTCCCGTTGCACGCTGTCGGCGAACAGCATGTCTTCCGGGGTCGTGATCGAGACGGATACGTTGAAGTGCAGGCCTCGTTCATCGCACCAGGCTTTCAGCGGCCCCGCCAAATCCGCGGGAGACGTCGCGCCGTGATGGCGATCGTGGGACAATTGGATGCGATCAAGTTTTTGAAACCGACCGAGTATCGTCGCCATCGAGCTTCGGCTGCGGGCGAACCAGCCGTTAGTCGTAATCTGAACGGAGCAATCACCCAGATGGGGATGCGCCGCGACGACTCGGTTGACGGTATCGGTGTATAGAGTTGGTTCTCCTCCGGTGAACAGCAGATTCGCTGGGGCGATTGTACGAACGGCTTCCTCTACGCGGAGAATTTCATCCTCGGTGAGGCCGCCTGCCGCGGCGGGACCCGAATTGGTCCCGCAATGGGCGCACTTCAAGTTGCAGAGGTAGCCGGGAATGACCTGCAACGTGTGGATGTCCGATAATCGGTCCGGACAAGGCATCGACCGGGACTTGAGGGCCTAGGCTTCGGCGGTACGATTGCCGCTGCGCTGGCGGGTCGCGGCGACCGAGCCGTCCCCTGCGAGAAGAAGGGGGTTGGTGAGGGCTTTGATCATCGCGTCGGTTTTGGCTTCGTCAAGTTGGTGGGCGTAAAGGGACGTATTTTTCTGAGCGTACACGCCGGCGGCGACAAGCAGTCCGATGAGAATGGTCCTTTTCCTGATCATGAGTCTCCCTTAACGGTGGTAGGTCATTATAGCACGACCTCGGCCGGAAATCGTCGGTTGGCCGCCTCGCGGGATCGGAAGCGATAGGAATCTTCGTTTCAATCTCCGCGTGCTTGTGCTAGAGGCATCACACCTCCTTCGGTGCCTCTGTCATGTGGGTCAAGTTGGCCTGAAAGGTCGCAAGGCTCGTGTCCGCGCACTAAATCCAAGGTTACACCCAGGCACGCTGCCCTGCTATCATTTCGCGGTATGGCGCTGATGAGTGGGGGTCTGGTTTTGGCTGCCTTCGGTCCGCTTTTCGCGGCGTGGCCGGGCGTGGCGTCGCCGTACGTTCTTCCTAAATTGACGATGCTGGCTTTCGCGGCGTTCGTCGCGAGCTTGGGGGCGCTTCGCTCGGCGCCGGAGTCGAAGGGGGGAACTCCGGATCTTCTCCGGCCGCTGGCCGTCTGCCTCGCGGCGCTGGCGCTCGCCTGTCTTTTTTCCGGCGATAGAATCGTCGGCTTCCTCGGAGAGTACTCGCAGCGCGGGTACGGCTTTTTGACGCTCGCGCTCTGCGCCGCGGCCGCGGCGCTCGCCCAATCGGCGGGAGAGGCCCGCGCGCGGCGCGTTCTCTCTTTCGGCGCGGTCGCGGGGGCGGTCTTGGCCGCGATCGGAATGCTTCAGACCGCCGGTCTCGACCCGGTGCTCAACGACATCGGGAGCCTGGCGTACGGCCGGGTGGGATCCTGGGTCGGAAGCCCGATCGGCTTGGGCTGCGCTCTCGCGATGCTGCTGCCGCTGCAGATGAGGCTGGCTCTCGATGGAGAGGATCCGGGAACGCGCCGGATCGGGTGGGCGTGCCTGGCGCTCGGAACGCTCGGCCTGGTCTTCACCTGGTCCCGCGGAGCCTGGCTCGCGGCGGCCGTCGGGGCCGGCTGCTACCTTTATTGGACGGAGCGACGGCCGGGATTGAAGTCGCGTTGGGCGTCGATCGCGGCGGCGATTCTCGCCGCGGGCGCGCTGCTTCTTGCGCTGCGCTTCGTTCGACCGACCGGAGATTCGGATCTCGGACGCCTTGAGGTTTGGCGGACGGCCTGGAACATGTTCGCCGCGCATCCGGTGTTCGGGATCGGCCCGGACGCGTTCAGCCTCATGCTGGGACGCTATAAGACCCCGGGATTCGTCCGGGTCTACGGGGAAGCCGGCGCTCAGGCGCACGCCCACAACGATTTCCTGCAGGTTCTGGCGACGATGGGGATCGTCGGATTCGGGGCTTATGTTCTGCTGTTGAGCGCGGCATGGCGTCGGCTTCAAAACGCGCTGCGCGACGAAGGAACGCGCGCGGGCGCCGCCGCCGCCGGAGCGGGGCTGACGGCGGCGTTCGTCGTCGCGAAGTTCAATCCCCTTCCCCTCGACGCGCTCGCGCTGGCGGCCGTTCTGCTCGGCCTGCTCGATCCCCGGGGGGGACGCGCGCGCGGAGTCTCCCTCGCCGCGTCGGGGCTCGGGGCCGCCGGACTGCTGCTCTCGTTCTGGATGCTCGCCGCGGACCGCCACTGCATGACGGGGTTTCGGGCGCAGCACGAGGGACGACTCGACGACGCGCGCGCCTCCTACGCCGCCGCGGCCGCCGTCAATCCCGCCGAGGCCCGCTACGGGTATTGGCTCGTCGGTTTGCTCCGATCGCAGGCGCGGGAGGAGACGGACCCCGCCCGGCGCCGGAAGCTTCTCGAGGAGTCGGTCTCGGCCGCGCGCGTGATGGAGCGCTGGAATCCTCTGGACCCCCGGGCGCTGCACGCGCTGGGGGGATCGCTCACGGCGCTCGCGGCGGAGGGCGGGAAGGAATCCGCGGCGGAGGCGGCCCCGATTTTGGAGCGCGGCGTGCGGGCGGACTGGAGCGACCGGTCGATGATCAAGACCCGGATGGCGGCGGCGGCCCTGCGGGGGGACCGCGGCGCGTACGAGGACTGCGTCGCCCGGTTGGCGCGGCTGGGCGCTCCGTAAGGGAACCTTTCCGCGTCCTCGCCCGTATCAAGGGCATGGCGAGTTTCGTCATGCGCGCCGCTATTGACAATATGTCGGATTCGACATATACTGGGGGAAGCCGTTGATCGCCCCGGGGAAGCCGCTCGTCTGGCTGGAGGGAGAGGTTAAATCTCCTCCCTTCTCTCTCGGGGCCCGGCTGCGAACGGGGTTCCTGTTGCGCCGTCTGCAGTCGGGGGAGCGTCTGAGAATGCCCGATTCCCGGCCGATGCCGTCTCTCGGAAAGCGCTGCTATGAGCTTCGCATCGCGGACGGGTCCCGGGATTGGCGCATTCTCTACCGGATGGACCGGGACGCGATCCTGATTCTGGAAGTGTTTGCGAAAGGGTCGAGAAAAACTCCGCGCGCGGCTCTCGCGGCCGCGAAGGGAAGACTCAGGAGATACGACGATGCGTGCCGTTAAGCGGAGGAAACTGGCTGGGAAAGGCTGGAAGATTTCGGGAACGAGGGAATTCCTGGGGCTTACCGATTCGGAGAGCGCGTTCATCGAATTGAAGCTGGCCCTGGCCGCTCGTTTGCGGGCGAAGCGTATTCGCAGCGGTTTGAGCCAAACCAAGCTCGCCGCGAGATTGCGATCCAGCCAGAGCCGGGTCGCTAAGATGGAGGCCGCGGACGGCTCCGTCACGCTCGACCTTCTTTTCCGGTCGCTTTTCGCGCTCGGAGCTTCCCGGAGCGAACTGGCTAACTTAATCCGTTGAGCGGAACCTTTTCGCGTATTGGGTGTCAGGCCGTCACTTTCGGGATTGGGTGTCAGGCCGTCACTTTGTCACTTTCGGAAGGCTCCCAACTCAAAGCTGCCGAGCAAGGCACGGCACCCTTCCGTTGTCGACCGGTGGCTACTTTAGTACCCACTTCGCGACGATCAAGACGGATGGCCGGTCGGGTGAGGTACCGAAGCTCGCTTTCGCGAGGTCGTCGATGCAAAAGTCACAAAGTGACGGCCGGACACCCGACCTTGACGCCCTCTCTAACTTTCTTAAGGCAAAAAAGGCAATTATGACCGGAATCGACCCCTTGACAGAGTGTAAACATGTGTTTACACTCTAGACAGCCAAGACAATGCTCGTTTTAGGAAAAACACCCGATTTCGAACGTTGGCTGAATGACTTAGAGCCTAAGGATCGCTCGCTTGTGGAAACTAGATTGGAAAGCTTCGAGGAAGGCTACTTCCCCAAAGACGATAAGTCTGTCGGCGGGAAGGTAATGGAAACACGCTTCATGGGGCGCGGGCTTAGGGTTTATTACACGAAACTGAAGATTCAGGGGCGGGACATTATCCTTCTTTGCGGCGGGGGAAAAGGGAACAAGAAGGTCCAGCAGAGGGACATCAAGAAGGCGAAGGCATTGAGACAGAATTACGAGAAGGAGTAAATCCGATGAAAGGATTAAAGAACCACAATCCGAACAAGACGCTTCGCGATAACCGGAAAATTCTCCGGCATGTGCATGAATTTCTCGATGAGGGAGACCATCGCTCAGCGATGGAGCTTCTCGGCGGCCTCTTGATTCGTCTTAATAAAACGCGCGCAGCGACAGAACTAGGCATCACCCGGCAGTCCCTATATAACTACATCGACGGGAAGCGTACTCCAGACATCGAGGTCTTTTCGAAAATGCTGAAGCTGGCAGGCGAACTTTCCGAAAAGGCCGAACTCGTTGCGGCGTAACGGACCCCGCGTTCCACCGGCTAGTGCAACACTCGTAGCGTGAGAAGGTCACGCCGTAAGCTGCGTTCTTCGTGTACCGTAACACGAGGGAAACGAC
>PFUL01000080.1 GCA_002790095.1 Elusimicrobia bacterium CG_4_9_14_3_um_filter_62_55
CTACACGGCGGGCAACGCCGCGGCTTACGACGCCTCGCCAGCGGGCCTCGTGGGCACCAAGTCCCAGCTCTGCCTCTCCTGCCATGACGGCACGGTGGCGGTGGCCGGGACGACCTACGTCGGCGCGGCCGGCAACATTATGTGGAACAACAACACGGCGGCGGGCGGGCTGGGCAGCGCGAGCCCGAACAACGGCCTGATGGGCAGCCACCCGATCGCGGTCAACTATGTGACGGTGCGCACGGCCCAGACCGCCGAGTACGCCGACATCGCGGCGGACCCGGACGTGAAGCTCCAGGCGAACAAGGTGCAGTGCACCTCGTGCCACGAGCCGCACTTGTCGGTCGCGGGCACCAAGATGCTGGTCAAGTCGAACGCGAACAGCGCGCTCTGCACGACCTGCCACATCAAGTAAGGCGTCGTCAATAAATAAACTTTACGATTTAACGGGTCGCCGCGGTCGAATCACATAGTTCCATTCGCCGTGAAATACGTTGCGGACGATGCGCAGCGATGCCAGCTCTTCTTTCGTCACCGTCCGCCCCAATGGATATTTGCGCCGGTCCAGGCGACACCTGACGGTCAATCCCTTGGCCGTCTTCGTGGCTGAAATCAAGCGAACGATCGTCTCGTAATCCCGTAGCGGCTGTCCGCGCCAATTCGACGAGATGAACGAGAACAGTCGGTGCTCCACCTTGTTCCATTTGCTCGTTCCCGGCGGGAAGTGGCAGACCTCGATGGACAGCGCGGTCTCGTCCGCCAGTTTTTGAAGCTCCAGTTTCCATAGGTGCCGGCGATATCCGTTGCTGCCGCCGCCGTCGGCCGTGATCAGCAACTGCTTGGCCTTCGGATAAAGCCGTCTGCCCTCGGCGCGCCACCAGCCCCGAATCGAGGCCGCCGCAAATGCGCTCGTGTCGTGATCCGTCCCCACGCTGACGTAGCCGCTGTTGCGGCTCAAGTCGTAGATCCCGTAGGGATATGCGCGCGGGACTTCGGGGTCGGGGAAGTCATGGGTATTGACGACCTCCGGCGACTTGGACTTGCGCCACCGTCGGCCATCGTTCTCGTAGTTCCCGATCAACTCCTTCTTCTTGGTGTCGACCGAGATCACCGGGCGCCCCGCCGCCATCGCATGGCCGACTTGCGCGTTGATGTACTCGAATTGAGCGTCGCGGTCAGGATGGTCGGCGCCCTCCTCGGTCTTGCGGTTGCCCTGCAGGCTGTAGTTCATGTCCCGCAGGAACTGCGCCACCTTCTCGTGGCTGATCGGATGTTTCTTGCGGGTGAGTTCCGTCGCCAGAGCGCGGGTGCTCTTGCACGTCCACCGCAGTGGGGATTGCGGGTCGCCGCGAGCCAGCGGCTCGACCAAAGATTCCAGCACGCCGGGCAACGCCGGATCGCGCGTCTCATGTCGGGGGCGTCCGGCGCCGGGACGCCGGATTCGTCCAGTTGGCAACGGCTCCTCGTCGATTTCACGGGTGCCCTTGGTGATTGTGACGCGCGATAGGCCGCACGCGCGACTGACCCGCGAGATACCACCGCGGCCTTGCTGCAATGCCTCGTTCGCGGCGAACATCCGCCGGCCGCGCTCGTCTAAATGCCGCCAGATTCGTGAGAACTTCTTCCGGAGAGCTTGGGCGGACTCCACGCCCTGAGACTATCATTCTGGGTGCTTATTGTAAAGTTTA
>PFUL01000047.1 GCA_002790095.1 Elusimicrobia bacterium CG_4_9_14_3_um_filter_62_55
TCTCGGCACTTACCCCGGCGGGACTTTCACCCGCTGGCCAGGCACAGCTTTCAGGGCACGACATTGAGGGGAGTGTAACAAGGGGCCCCCTCGCGGGCAAGCCCAATTTTACTGGGGTCAGACCCCAGTAAAATCAAGGCCGAGTCTTTCCAAGTTTTAGATCCGCTTCACAAGGTCCTATTCAATTCCAGCGGACGCAGCGCCCGCTGCCCCCAGGGCGAAGGCACGCGGGATATAGGGCGCGTCGGAATCCCGCGGGGGCTCCGATCGCGGCGTAGGGAGGCCCTGCGGGGACTCGTGGTTTCCGGCATCCGGCGGAGATTTGCGGGAGTCTTCGCGCGCTTTACGTGCTTGCCGCTTACGGTAATCTTTCCAGAAGCGCCTTCCCGCCAAGCGAAGAGCGGCGTAATCTCGCGGTGGGTTCGCCCGATCGATCAGCGTCTCGACGCAGCGCGCGACGTTGCTTTGGGAATGCTCGGTCAAATAGAGGCTGTTTCGGAAGACCCGATCACTCCAGCGGGTCTTGATCGTGGTCATCGAGTCGTTGCAGACCTGCTCGTCATCGGGCCAAACGCAGGCCGTAACGAGGCGAAATTTCACTTCAGGGGTCATTTCTCTAGAGTCGATTCCACCGCGTTGGGAAATATCAAGCCAATGGAAGGTCTCGTGATAGAGAACCCCGGCAAGCCTTTGCGAAGACTCGAACGCGCTCTGGTTGATCCAAACAGCGCCTGTTCGCCCCTGCGTGAAGGCGGAGACGGGTCCCAACGGAGATTGAGCCTCCTCACTCTTAATCTCCTTTTGCGTTTTAAGACGACCTCGAGTCTTGCCCTTGTCGAACGTCTCCGCGCGATTGAATTGAGGTTGCCATTCGGCGAGGCCCAACGATTCCGTTCCGGGAAGGCGGACAAGCCCGGGGTTTAGACGGTAGTAAACCGTGACCGCTTCGATCGCCTCCCGCGTGGTCTCATCCGTTCGGCCCATTTGTTCGCGGTAGCCCTGCGCGGCCGTTCGCAAGGCCTTGGCGGCATTTTCGAAGCGCAGGCGAGATTCCCCATGATTCGCCCATTCGTCCCACGCCTTTCCCAACCGGGATTTAGATTCGAAGTCTCGTGTTGCGGCGAAAAAAGCCTCGCGCGCCTTGTCCCATATCAGGGAGGCCTCGATCTCGAGGGAAATCTCGGTTTTGGCGGCGTCAATTTTAGACTGCAAAGCCGGCGTCACGACGGTCGTCTTGCGGGGATTGGGATAATAGGTCGAAAGCGGGCGAGTCGGATCGGAATCGATTTCTTGTCCGAAGGCAACCGTCCCCAGCAGCATCAATAGTAATGTCACCGAAAACCGAGTCATGGCCGGTCGACTCGAAAGCGCAGTTCTCGCGATTGCACCTGTACGAGATAGTCGTGCGGCAGCCTCCATTCCACGTTCGGGAAGAAGTCCAGCCCGTAGAGATTTAATATTGCCGCCCCAAGTAGAAGTGCGTTCGGGATCCGGTGGTAATACGGCAGCACCGGTTCGGCGCTGATCTTACGCTCGAATTTCGCGCGGATCGTATACTCGCCGGGCCGCTTGAAGACGCGATCGTCCAAGATTCGATACCCGGCCGGCGGCACGACGGCACCGGGGGGAATCGAGCGCGGGATCAGTCTCTCGCCGTGATTGCCGGTACTCCAATCGACCGCCTCGACCCGTTCGAGCGGGTGAAGCGTGCTCGGGACCGTGGTGATGGACTCCCCGGGCGGTAACACAAAAAACGAGTTTGCATCAGTAAGACTGAATTTTTCATAGAGGGCCCTTTCCGCGTCGTTGTCCCCATCGTAAAGGAACTTGCTCTGACCCCGATAGCGTACCGGCTCGATGCTATTGCCGTTCGGATCGGTTATTTCCAGACTTAGGCCTCGACCCCAATTGCGGCCGTAGCCCATTGCCGCGGTTTCCGCGGTTTGATAAAAATCGGAGGCATCGAGGTTTCCCAGTTTGTAGCAGGACACGTTCGTCATCGAGATTCGGTACCAAAGTGTGTAGCGAGTCCCGATCGGCGCCTTCGGCTGGTACAGCTCGAGTTCCAGCCGCAGCGGTCGGCAATGCGGCCTGTAGACGGCGAGCTTGTCCTTCTCCTCCGGCGAAGCTGCTTCAAGGCCGAGATCACGGCAAGGCTGCGGACAGGAACCTAGCGAGGTAAACGCCCAACGCGTCGCAAGCACCGATATCCAACAGTAGACGCCGACAAACGTGAGTATCCCCAAATACCATTTTAGACGACGGCGCAACGGCTTCGGGGCGCGGGCCATGGGGTTATTGTAGCCTCATGAGGGCCGACGGCGGTGGGCCCCCGGGTCCGGGGCTTAGCGAACAACCGCCCCATAGAACGATGGGTCTATTTCCGCTTCAAAACTACCCCCTCGGCCCTTTCGAGGTCGAGTCGACTCGGGTATTCTCGATTGGCATGAAGACACTCGCGTTTCTATTCCTAGTCGCGGCGGGGTCTTCGTACGCCGGGGATACGATCTCTCTCCAGGTCGATTGCGGAGACGGAGCGGGGATGATTTCAGGCCACATTCACCCGATCGGCGGCGTGGTCGTCGCGGACACGGCCTACGCCGCGCCGAGCGCCTTCGTCGACAAAGACGCCTTCCTATGCGGGCGCGCGCGCGTTTTGGGCAATGCGTCAATTCTCGGCCGTGCGGTGATCCGAGACCGCGCCGTCATCGATGGATGGGCGCAGATCGGCGGAAACGCGATTGTCGCAGAAGACGCCCGCGTCCATGGGAACGCCCTCGTAATGGGACAAGCACGGATTTACGGTCACGCGGAAATTTTCGGGGGGTGCCGAAGTGCTCGGCGCGGCGAAAGTCTTCGACGGCGCGGTGGTAAAGAACCGCGCGATCGTCGAAGACGAAGCGCAGGTATCGGGGGAAGCACGCGTGCTGGAGAGCGCTTGGGTCGGCGGGCGGGCGACGATAACGGGGACTTCGCAAATTTTCGGCATGGCGAAGCTTTTCGACGAAGCCGCCGTTTCCGGAGATTCAAAACTGGCGGCCAACGCTCAAGTTTTCGGCCAAGCGATGATCGTAAATTCACGCATCTACGACAACGCCCGGGTTTACGGCGCCAGCTCGGTCTCGAATTCGATCGTCAGAGACAACGGCTGGGTGTTTGGTAAGGCAAGCCTGTCGGCTGAGTCAACCGTCAGGGACACGGCATGGGTTGAAGGGGAATCTTCTCTGCGCACTTGCGACGTTTCGGGAACCAGCTATTTATCGGGTAAGCTGGAATGCGTCCGCAGCCGCGTTTGCGCGAAGTCGAAGATATCGTTTTGGCATAGGGTCTACCGAATCCAGGATTTCGTTATTGATGAATGCGCACCTCCCATTCAAATTCAATAAAGTTCCGATTTGGATTTTACCGGGGTCTGACCCCAGTAAAATTTGATACTTTCGACGTGCCCATGGCCGAGTCACAGGAATACGTCGGCGCCGCCGGAACGAACTATTTCGAAACCGACCTTCTGGTCCGGGAATTGGTCGGCGCGGCTCTGCCGGATGAGCGGCGCGACGCGGCTCTCGCGGAATTAAGCGCCTTCGGACGGGAATGCGGCGAGACCCTCGCGCCGCTGATCGAGACCTCCCATCGCGACGAGAACAGGCCGCGCCTGCTCCAATTCGACCGCTGGGGAAACCGCATCGACAAAATCGCGTACTGCGCTGAGCAGGTCGAGGCGCGCCGCCGCGCGATGGGCGGCGGGCTGCTCCCGCCGGTGCCGCTGGTCGAGCGGATGACGAAGGCCTATCTGCTCAACCAAAACGGGGAAGGGGGAATCACCTGTCCGTTGGCGATGACCGACGGCCTTGTGCAGCTGCTCGACTGGAAGGGCACCGAAGCGCAGAAGGCGCGCTACCTCCCTTTGCTCAACGACGCGTCGGTGGACACCCCTTTGACCGCCGGACAGATGGTCACCGAACGCCAAGGCGGCAGCAACGTCGGCGAAAACGAAACCCGGGCGGTGAAGCAAGACGACGGGTCCTGGCGGCTTACCGGGCTGAAGTGGTTCTGCTCCAATCCCGGCGAACTGTGGGTGACCACCGCCAAACCCGAAGGCAGTGATCTCGTCGGGCTGTTCCTGATGCCGCGGCGCCTGCCCGACGGCTCGCTCAACGCGTGCCGGATTCTCAATTTAAAAGACCTCAGCGCCACCTGGGGGAAGGCCACCGCCGAGATCGAATTCGAGGGCGCCTACGCCGAGGCGATCGGACGTCCGTCGCACGGGATGGCGCTTCTGCTCGGCACGGTGCTGCGCACCTCGCGCATCCACGTCGCCGCCGCGAGTCTCGGCTTCGGCCGCCGCGCCTTGGTCGAGGCGGAACTCTGGTGCGCGCAGCGCCGCGTGCTCGGCAAACCGATCGCCGAACTGCCGCATGTCGCCGCGACGCTTCAGCGCATGCGCACGCGCCAGAAAGGCGCGACCTTGGCCGTGTACCGGATGCTCGCCGCGGTCGACGCCGGCGACCCCTCGGCCGACTCCTTGGTGCCCCTCCTTAAGATAGGCGTCTCGCGCGACGGCAGCGAACAGGTGCGCGACGCGCGGCTGCTGTTCGCCGGCAACGCGGTGCTGCGCGACTTCTCGATTTTGCCGCGCTTGGCCGAGGACGCGATCACCCAGGAAATCTGGGAAGGCACGCATCCGATCATCGCCGGCCACGCGCTCAAGGCCCTGCGCCGCGAGCGCTCGCGGGAGGCCTTTCTCTCCATGCTGCCGGACGCCTCGGCGAATCTGCTCTCCGAGCGGCTCGGCATGTACGACGAGTCGGAGGCGGTTTCCGTCTGCGAACACGCGTACGATTCGCTCAAAGACGCGTTGATGCTCAGCCGGGAGTCCGTCCCGGTTTGATCCGCTTCGAAAAGGTCGCGGTGCGCTTTCCCGGAGGCGTCACCGCGCTTCACGAACTCGATCTCGAAATCCCGAAAGGTCAATTCGCGGTGCTCGTCGGCGCCAGCGGCTCCGGCAAGACCACCGCGCTTCGCCTCGTCAACCGCCTGCAGGACGCGAGCTCGGGGCGAGTCCTCGTCGACGGCGTCGACGTTCAAGAGCGCGACCCGATCGAACTGCGGCGCTCGATCGGCTACGCGATCCAAGGCGTCGGCCTCATCGCGCACATGAGCGTCGCCGAAAATGTGGCGCTGGTGCCGCGGCTGAAGGGGGCCTCGCCCGAAGAACAGCGCGCGATCGCGCGCGCGGGCCTCGCGCGCGTGCGGATGCCTCCGGATCAATTCCTCGACCGCTACCCGCACGAACTCTCCGGCGGCCAGCGCCAGCGCGTGGGCCTCGCGCGCGCGATGGCGGCCGATCCGGATTTGGTGCTGCTCGACGAGCCCTTCGGCGCGCTCGACAATGTCGTCCGCGAGGAAATCCAAGACGAGTTCAAGGAGATTCTCGGCGGCCTGCACAAGACCATCGTGCTCGTCACCCACGATATGCACGAGGCGATCCACATGGGAGAGCGCATCCTCGTGATGAACGCCGGGCGGCTCGTGGCCGACGGCACGCCGGAGGAGGTCGTGCTGCGGCCGAAGGACGAGTTCGTGCGCAAACTGCTCGGCCGCCGCCGCAGGGAGCTCGAGAACTACGTGAAGGAGCTCCGCGGGTGAGCACCGACCGCTCGTTCTGGGGCTACTTCGCCGCGAACCACGCCGAGATAGGGCGGCTGACGCTCGAGCACTGCGCAATGGTCGGCGCCGCGATGGCTCTGGGCGTGCTCGTCGGCGTGCCGCTGGGCATCCTTCTGACGCGCAAGCGGCGGCTCGCGCCGCTGATCCTCGGGACGACGACGACGCTGCAGACGATCCCCAGCGTCGCGCTGCTCGGCCTCTTGATGCTGCTCCCGGTGGTCGGAGGAATCGGCATCCGCCCGGCGATCACGGCGCTGTTTCTCTACTCGCTCTTGGCCATCGTCGAAAACACCTTCGCGGGCATCGAGCAGGTTCACCGCCCCACCGTCGACGCCGGCCGCGGCATGGGGATGACCGACGCTCAGATCCTGACCTTTATCGAACTCCCGCAGGCTTTGCCCATCATCGTCGCCGGCGTGCGCATCTCGGCCGTGGTCTGCGTCGCGACCGCGACCGTCGCCTCCTACATCGGCGCGGGGGGACTCGGTGATTTGATCTTCCGCGGAGTCGGGCGAGCCAACAACGCGATGGTCGCCTGGGGCGCGCTCCCGGCGATCGCGCTCTCCTTGATCGTGCACAAGGCGCTCTCCGCCTTCGAGGCGCGGCTGAAGGAAGGCCCCGCCGGGGATTACCGCCGCGTGCTGAAGTGGATCGGCACGCTGAGCGCGGCGGCGCTGTTGGGCTTCGGGCTCTGGGCCGCCGGACTCGGCGGCACGGACACCGTCGTCATCGGTTCCAAGCCCTTCACCGAATCGGAGCTCGTCGGCGAGATGGTCGCCCAACTCGCCGAGGCCTCCGGCGCGCAGGTCGAGCGCAAGTTCTACATGGGGGGAACGGTCTGCTTCGAGTCCGTGAAGGGCGGCACGATGGACGCCTATGTCGAGTACACCGGCACCGGTCTGATGTCGCATCTCGGGCTTCCGGCAATGACGGAATCGGCCCGGGTCTACGCGAAGGTCAAGCGCGAGTACGCCCAGCGCTGGGATCTGGACTGGCTCGCACCGCTCGGCTTCAACAACACCTACGCGATGGCGATGCGCCGCGACGAGGCCGAGCGGCGCGGCATCGCGAAGCTCTCGGACCTGCGCGGCCGAAAACTGCGCTGCGGCTTCGATGAAGTCTTCGCCGACCGCCCCGACGGCTACAAGGGGATGCTCGCGCGCGGGCTGTCGTTTTGCGCCTCGGTGAAGCAGATGAACTCGGGGCTGATGTACCAGGCCGTCGCGAAGCGCGAGACCGACGTCATCGACGCCTACGCGACCGACGGCCGCATCGTCTCGCTGGACCTGAAGATTCTTGAAGACGACCTAGGCTTCTTCCCGCCCTACGACGCGGCGGTGCTGGTGGGGCCGAAGCTGTTCCGCAAAGCCCCCGGCCTGCGCGAGAAGCTCGAAGAACTGGCCGGGAGCATCGACGACTCGGAAATGGCCCGGCTCAACGCGGAGGTGGATTCGAAGAAGCGTCGGGCGGCGGAGGTTGCGCGGGAGTTTTTGACGGGGAAGGGGCTGCTGCAGCGTGCGGCGCAAACCGGCGGGCCGGAGTCACCGTGAGTTGGGACTTCTAGAGAATTCTTCGCTGAAGATATTCCTGCATCTCTTGGGGCGCATGATCGGAGATTATGAGCCCCTCACGGATTCTTTTCAGCAACTCCGGCGAGCAGGCTTCTCGCGCTTGGGCGTACGCGGCGTCAATCATCCAGTCTAGGTCCGTAGTCTTAAACAGCCTGGCATCCGAATATTGGATGACGCTTTTTTTGGATATGAAGGGATGTCCCGCCGTCAATACGACAGTATCATCCTTGAACAGTTCGAAGCTCGTTAGATTGACCGCTAAGAAGTTTTTCTCCAAATCGGGATCGGTCAGCACAAACCACAAGTGCTCCTTTCTATCTGGAAGCCCGAGGGGCATTAGAAAAGTATCCCCGGAACGGATGGGCACTTACTTGGAGGCAATCAAGGACGACAACGACGAGAGACTTTCCAACTCACCCTTGATTGATTCAATTTCTGCAGGGGTTCGATCCCCGAACTTCAACACATCGGAAAATCCAACAGGAATTGAGCTTCCATTCGGATCAATCCATTCCGGCAAGGTGTGGGTATAGTCACGCAATTCCCACCGAGTCTTCGAGCCGAATTCGGCAAAAATCTCGTCGAGCAGCTTGATTTCAGCCTTTGACAGCTTCCCAGTCGAAGGATCTTTCTTGAGGCGAATCTCTCGGTCGCCGAAAAGCTCGAAGGTCGAATTCCAAACAACTCCATCCTCATCGCCGTTAATCAAATCAAGCGTTCCACTGAGAACCATCCCATGCGGCATCGAGACAAACTTGTCAAAAGTAATCGGGCGGCCCCACTTCAAGAGCGCGGCCCTGTCAGCGAGGTAGAGAAGCTTGACAAGCTTCATGTAGCTCATATAGCCCTGGCTTCGCTTCTTCACGAGGTAGGCCGCTACTTGGGTGATTTTCTCTTCTTGGAGATTCATCTCAATCTCAATTATAGGGGGGGCCCTGGAATTGTCAAGAGCGGGTGCCCTCCAGGTTTTCCTACTTTCCTCAACACGCTCCCGCGCGTCACGCGCCTGCCCGCGTAGAGCCGGAGAAAATCAAAGCAACGGCGGCGGCATCATTTACATATCGGGAAATGTAAAAAGCGCCACGTTCATAATGCTTTTTGAAAAAATCCGATTTACCTTTAGACCGGGCACCCCGTGGGGGCATCCAGCCTCGGCGAGCAAGCGCTCCGAGGAAGGTTTCGGCGGCGCGCGGCGGCGTCGAGATCCGGCTTGGAACCGAAACCCTCGACTAGGCCGATGGGTTCAAAACCCCCGACGCCGACGCCGCCCGACGCGCCTTGCGTCTTGCCGACGAGATTCTAATAGCGCTCGGCGGGGCGCTGCGCCTGGAAGCCGACGCCCTGGGACAGCCTTGGGTTCTCGTCGCGCTGCACCGGCGGTCGAGCGGGAATTCTTGACGGCGGAGGGGCTGCTCCTGCTGCTGGCGCTTTCGCAAAACGACGATTATTCTAGAGTCTAGGTATGATCGAGGATGGAAATCGTTGTCCGGTCTGCGACGGAGCCCTCGAGCGTCTCGGGCTCGGCGGCAAGGTCGTGATGCGCTGCCCCCCCTGCGGCGCCATGTGGTACGGCCCGCGGATCTTCAAGACCTGCGCAGAAGCGATCGGTGCGCGGGGCGATCCCGGCGACAGCGACTGGCAGCCCGAACGCATCGTCAACCGCTACCAAGTTCTCGAGTCGGCGACGTTGCTGTGTCCCGCGTGCGGCGAGCGCATGGACAAAGTCCCGTTCTACGGGAAGGAGGCGATCGTCGTCGATTTCTGCGAGGGCTGCGACGGTCACTGGGCTGCGGACAAACAACTGCGCGAGGCCGCGAAATATCTGCGCTGGAACCCCCAGCCGGACGCGCCGGAGCCGGAGAAGGACGCACCCTTTGAGGAGACCGGCGGTCTCAGCGAAGGCGATCGCAAGGCGGCCTTCGTCGTTTCGATGCTCAACCCCTTCGCGCTCAGCCTGCGTCTGCCGTACAAGACGGATGTCCCGGTCGAGCGGCGTCCGATCGTCATGCTCGTGATCTCGGTGCTCTGCATTTTCGCCTTCCTCTACATGCCGCGGGATCCGCGAGAGACATTCTACTTCCTGAGATTTTTTGCGATCACGCCCTCGATCGTCTTGTCGGGCAACAATTACCACTCCTATCTCACGCACATGTTCCTGCACGGAGGGATGCTGCATCTCCTCGGGAACCTCTATTTTCTCGCGGTATTCGGGCGCAATGTCGAGAGCGGCCTCGGGCGCCGCGACTTCACGATGATCTACTTCGTCAGTGGGATCAGCGCCGCGCTCATCCAGGTGCTGTTGAGCCGCGACTCGGGCGTCCCGATGATAGGGGCCAGCGGGGCGATCTCAGGCGTCCTCGGCGCCTACCTTTCGCTTTATCCCGACTCGAGCGTCACGATCTGGTTGCGCCCCAAGCATATCCGAAAATTTTCCGCGCGCTTCTATCTCGGCGCTTGGTTCGGCGTCCAGGGCCTCTACTACCTGCATCAGGCATGGACGGGACGGTCGACGGGCGTGGCGTTCGCCGCGCACCTCGGGGGTTTCGCGGCAGGTTGGTGGCTCGCCCCGGACCCCCTCCCCGTTCAGCCGCCTGCGGCGGCCCAAGCGACGCAGCGCGCGTAGTTCTCGGTTTGAACGCCCGGGAGCGAGACGGCGCCGACGCCCGCGAGCCACGCCCGGGCCGTCGCCCGGTCTTGCGCCGTGCACCCGCAGAAGACCATCGCCGTGCGGGTTCTCAGGTCGCCGGGGAAGGCCCATGCGTAGGCGGCGAGACCCTGCTGCATGCGCTCCCAGCGGATCGGCGTTCTCTCGAAGAGGACAGGCGCAATGCCTGCTTCCCCGATCCGCATCGCGACGAGCGCGTAGCCCGAGTCCGGCGGCAGTTCCTCAAGCGACTGTCCGGCCTCTTCGGCGATTGCCGCCATTTCTTCGAAGCTTCCTCCCCATCGCGGAGACCGCGCTGCGGCCAATAGAAAGTAGAGGTCCTCGTCGTAAGGATTCACGGAGCGTCCCTCGTTGAAGACCTCCCGCAAGCGCGCAGGTTCCCACTCGAGTCCTTTCCCGACGGTGAGCAGCGCCCGGAAGAGCGCGGGATGACGCTCGCCGCCCGCGCGCAGCGCTTCGAGGTCGGCGAGCGCGCCGCGAAGGCCCTCGTGAAAACGCGCGAGACTCTCCTTCGGCGTCTCAGCGGCGGATTTGCCGCCGCGGGCGCGCCACGCCTCAGCGATCGTGTGCTCGATCGCCGCGAACCGCGCCAACCGTGATTCCGGCGCGGCGCTCCGCCAGTCTTCGGCGAGCGACTCGTCTTCGTCGAGGGCCTTAGCCGCCGTTTGGAGCAAGGCGCCGAACGCGAGACTGCCGTTGAAGAGGCGCCGCCGGGCGGCGGCCGTCTCCTCGAAAGCGCGGTCAAGCTCCGCGAACCGACGCTCGCCGAGCAGGCGTTCATAGGCGGCGATCATCTCGCGGGTTTTTACGATAGGGGCGAAGTCTTCGGGCCGGTCCGGCATGGGGCTCGGTAGCGGCGGAGGAGTGAGAACCGACGGTAACTCCACGCTCGGTGACGGGGACGGCTTGCCGCCGAATTCGGGAGCGGCGCCTGCCGAGGCGCGGCTCAGGAAGCGCCGGAACTTCCGCCTGTCGTAGGAATCGAGATCCTCGAGTTCCTCGGTGTCCTTCGACCAAAGGACGCGGCCGTCGGTGTCGAAGACGAAAAAATGCGGAATGCCCGGGACCGGCGGAAGCATCGGCATGAGCGCCGCACCCATCGAGCCGTGGTCTACTGCCACCTTCAAGCGAACGAATCGCTCGTCGCGGTAGCGCGCGAGCGCGGGGTTCGCAGTGAAGAAGGCATCCATGCGCCGACACCAGAGGCACTCTTCGCTTCCGATCTCTAGAAGGATCCGTCGCCCGGACGCGCGCGCGATGTCCTGCGCGGTCGTGAAGTCCTCGCCGACATTCCGCACCGGATCGTACCGAGCCGGCAACGGTGCGCGCACGGTAAAGCCGGGATTCCCCGTATAGTGGAGGATTCCAGCCGCTAGAAAGGCCAATCCCGCCAGATGGAGCGGTTTAAGCGCCACCGGATGAGTATAGGCGCGAAAGACGGTTTCGGCTAGACGCGGACGCGGACGCCTCGGTGACCGTGTTGGTCAGAGTTCGACGGCGAAAACTGGCTTTGACATCATCCTGGAAGTCCCGCTCACGCTCCTGCCGATGCCCCCAACGACAGCCGAAACGCCGCTTCCGGCCCGCCTCCCGATTTGCCATAATCGTCGTCGATGAACTCCGTTTCCTTATTAGACATCCTCAAGGCGGGCGGCCTCACGCTCGCCGCGCTGATCGCTCTCTCGGTGTACTCCCTCGCGATCATCGCCCAGCGCTGGAAGCTCTACCGCCGCAGCGTCACCGGCTCCGCCGATTTCCTGCCCCGTGCCCGCAAACTGGTTAAGGAGGACAAGCTCAAGGACCTCTCGGCGCTCGCACACCGGCACGGCGGGCCGGCCTCCAAGGTCGTCATGGCCGCGCTGACCGGACCCAGCGGCAAAGGAGAACGCCGCGCCGCCGCCGAACGGGAGCTCGAGATGCAGATCGCCGCGCTCGAACACGGGCTTCCCGTACTCGGCACCATCGGCTCGACCGCGCCGTTTATCGGTTTGCTGGGGACGGTGCTCGGCGTGATGCGGGCGTTTCGCGACCTCGCCGGCGCCTCCAACGCCGGACCGGGCGTCGTGGCCGTCGGGATCTCCGAGGCGCTGATCGCGACCGCGGCGGGACTCGTCGTCGCGATTCCCGCGATCATCGCCTACAACTACTTTACGACGCGCGCCAACGGCTTCGCCGACGAGCTGCGCTGGACCGCCGACGAGATCATCGAAAAGCTGACGGAACGCTAGGACGCCGCCATGGCCCACGGCAAATTTGAACGACGCAAACCGATCGCCGAGATGAACCTCATCCCGCTGATCGACGTGTCGTTGATTCTCGTGATCATTTTCATGATCCTGACGCCGGTGCTCGTGCAGCATCAATTGACCGTGCGCCTGCCCAAGGCGACTCAGGGCGACCCCGGCGACGCGAACGCGGCGATTTCGGTTCAGATCGACAAGCGCGGCGGGGTCACCGTCGACGGGCGTCCGGTCAAGCCGGAGCAGTTGGAAAACGAATTGATGCTCCGCGCGGGCCGATCGAAGAACAAGACCGTTTTGGTGCAGGCCGACAAGCAGGTCCCGGTCGAGAAGGTCGTGTTCGTGCTGGATATCGCGAAGAAGCTGAAGGTCGGCTCGCTGGGCATCGGAGTCCTCCAGGAACGCAAGTAGTCCCCGGGGGGAGTCGTCATGGACGAAACCAACGGCTCGCTTAAACCTTTCCTCACCGCCTCGGCGGGCGCGCACGCCGCGGTCGTGATCGCGCTGGCGCTGGCGGCCGGACGCTCGGTGTCCGCGCCGAACAAGGTCTATCGCATCGACTTTATCGGGGATACCGGCACGATTCTAAACCGGAACGTGACCACTTCGGGGGCGGCGCCGGCCCCCGCTCCCGCGCCGCAGGCTCCAAAACCGCTCGGACGGCCGGCGCTCGCGCCGATGCGCGACCCCGACGCGGTCTCGCTCGGACGACCCAGCTTCGCGACCTCGAAACTCAAACCGAGCTTTCTTAATCCGCGTTCGAAACCCGATCCGAAGGCGGCGGCTCCGACCGCGGCGGCGGCGCAAACGTCTTCCGAGCCCGCGCCCCGACCCGCGGAGGGGAGCGGATCGGGCACCGGGGAAACCGCCGGTGCAGGTTCCGGATCCGCCGCGATTTCCGCCGACATGCCCGACTTCCCGTACCCGTGGTATCTGCAGCGTCTGCGCGCGACTCTGTGGCATCGTTGGTCGGCGAAGATGCCGGCCGGGCCGGCGGAATGCGGGGTGGTGTTCACGGTGATGCCCGACGGCAAGGTCGTCGATCTGCGCGTGGAGACCACCTCGGGCGACGCGGCCTATGATCTCGCCGCGCTGACGACCGTGAAGGACACGGCGCCGTTTCCGCCGCTGCCGCCTCGCTTCGAGGAGAAATTCCTGAAGGTCCACGTTCAGTTCAAGGCGAACTGAGTTATCCTCGAACTGGGTTCGCGACGGGTTTGTGGATATCCTGCGCGTTCGGGCGGAATCAGCTTCTAGGTCCTCTATTTCCAATCTGCTACAATGGCCCGATTGGAGAGATGCCTGAGTGGCCGAAAGGGCTCCCCTGCTAAGGGAGTAGGCGGGAAACCGCCTCGAGGGTTCGAATCCCTCTCTCTCCGAACGATTTCTTCGTAGCTCCCACGATTCTCGTCCCATAGGACTCCCAGCGCTGGGAGTCCTATGTGCGTTTTCAGCCGCGCTTCGCCCAGATGAGCGGCATTTGGGGAACAAAATGATGCCGTCAATCGTATATGTGGGTATGGAGAGTGAGGATGTTTCGGTCCTGATTAATGATATCGGCAAGCGCATCTTTATGATTCGGGGACGACGAGTCATGCTCGATCGGGATCTGGCGGAGCTATATGGGGTTACGACGTCGAACCTCAACAAGGCCGTAAAGCGCAATAGCGACCGTTTCCCAGTTGATTTCATGTTTCATCTAACCACGATCGAGCATCGGGCTCTAAGATTCCAAATTGGAATCTTAGAGAAAGGGCGCCATTCGAAGTACTCTGCCCGTGCATTTACCGAACAAGGTGTGGCGCAAACACTTAGGACTCCCAGCGCTGGGAGTGCTAGGCCGCTTTTAAGCGCGCTGCGCTCTCTTCTCGGACAGCAGAAACGTCGCAAGCGTCAAAAGCGCAGCGCGGCCAGCGGGAACAGCGTCATCGTCATCGCGTCCCGAAGCGGCGCCTCCAACGGCTTGAACTGATTCATCATCTCGCGGTAGGCCCGGGCGCGCTCGGCGTGCTGCTCCGCCCCGATGCGGACTTCCAGATCCGCTCGCACGCGGTCCACTTCGATATGGCCCGGGCGTGAATCCAACGCCCCGTCGCCGTCGGCGTCCACCAAGCCGCCGGCGTCCTTGAGCACGCCCCGCACAGCCGAGCCGCCGACGCGCGTGCGCAGCGTCGCGCGCGGATAGACTCCGGCGCGCCCGCGCACGGTTTCGAGGAAGGTCTCGCGCACCCCGCCCTGGAACGCCGCGAGGATGCGGCCGCGGGCGTCCTCGAGATCCTCTTCGGCGTACTGCACGGCGCGGCGCATGGCCCCGGTGCCGAAATGGATGTTTTGCTCCGCGGTTCTCGGGTCCTTCTCATGCACCCATTCCCCGGGAAGGAGGGCGCCGTCGGTGCGCACGCGGTCGGGGTATTGGCTGGGGTCCTGGTAGCGGTCGACCGGGTCGGGCAAAATGTCGAGGAAGTCGATGAAGTGCACGATCTTCCCGAACACTCCGCGGCGCACCGTCGCGCCGCCGTCGCCGCGGTACATGTAGACGCGGCCGATGTAGCCGTGCTGGTTCGGATCGCGGCCGGTGATGATCTCGATCGGGGTCTGCACGATGCCGCGGGGGATTTCCAGAACGATGTCGGGCCAGTTGCGCACATTCGTGCCCCAATTGTCCACATCGTCGAGCCCGTCTTCGGCCTCGGCCTTGCGGCGTTCGAGGAACGAGCGCCCCAGGCGCACCGCCGTGCGGGCCTCGGGATCGAGGTAGCGGCGCAGACGATGGATCGGGGCGATCTCGCCCCGCCGCGGGTCCCAGATTCTCCCCGACATGTCCTCGAGCAGCCAACCCTTCGCGGCCTCGAGTACCGCTTTGTCGCTGCGGAAGACGCGCAGCAGCGCGCCTTCGGCGTCGAGCTGTACAGCCGAGACCGGGCCGGAAATCCAGGTTTCGGGAATCCCGCCGAAGCGCCAGCGCCGCTCGACTCCCTCGACCGCGATCTCGGCCAGTTGTCCGCCGGGCGCTATTCCCCAGCGGATCGCGCTCGTCAAATGAAAGCGGAGTCCCTTGGAGCGCTCCGGGTCCTTGCGCGCCTTCTGCAGTTCGGCGTCGTTCATGAATACCGCGGCGATGCGTCCTTCGGCGTCCAACGCGAAGGCATAACCCTCGAGCTTGAGGGAAATCCAACCCATCCGCAAAGATCGGCGCGCCTCGGATTCGGCCTCGCGAGCGAACGCCTCATAGCCGCGCCGTCCGGACTGCAGCTTCGCCGCGGACGGGGCCTCGTTGGAGCCGAGCAAGGATTCCAAACTGCCGTAGCGTCCCTCCGCCGGCGCCTCGCCTTCGGCGATCACATAAACCGCCACGGAATCGGGATCGGCCATCCGGGCCTCGACCGGATGCAGCGCCCGGCGCAGACCGGAACGCCGGTCGGGATTCTTCCGGAAATACAGCACGCGCCCTTGACGTTCCAGTTCGCGCAAGCGCTCCAACGACAGGCCGCCGCGGGAGGCGCCGTCGGGTCCGACGAGCGCGAAATCGGAGTCGCGGGTCGCGCGCTCGACGGAGACTTGCTCGCGGCGCGCCTCTTGGGCGCGCTCCGCCTCGCGCGCGCGGTCGCCCGCGGCGTCGGCGCCGGTCGCGATCCGCCGCGCGCCGAGCGCCGCGGGGTCGGAGGCGGTCTTTCCGGCGTGCTCCGGGGGGAGAATCCAGCCCGAGCCGCCGGCCTCGAGGAAGCGGCCCGCCCGCTTCAGTCCTTCCACGTCCGCCGGAGTCAGCCAGCGGGCCACCGAACCGTCCGCGTTCAGTTCCGCCGACACCGTCGGGAGTTCGGAAGGCCGCGCGAGCCAGCGTTCGCGCAGCGAGCGCAAATGCGCGATGCGCGACGCGGCGGCGCGTTTCACGTCGGGCGCGGCGCGGTTCCATTCGGAAGCGGCGAGCCGGGCTTCTTCGATCGCGATCAGGGCGTCCGCGGCCAAAAGCCCGCGGCCGCGCGTCAACAGACGCCGCCGCCGCTCGGCGCTCGTTCGCAGATCGAAGAAACTGTTGAGGAGGCGAGCACCGCGCTCAGACTCGCGAAGCGCTTTCGAGCCGTAGGCTTCCACGACCTCGCGGTCGAACTCGGACAGAGCGGTCAAATAGGCGTCGAGCATCCGGTCCTTCAGGAGGAAGTCCTCGGGCCGGTTTCCGCCTTCCAGATAGCTTTCCAGCAAGGCGTCCCGGGCGTAGGCGGCGTCGCGTTCGAGACGCGCGATCCGACGAAACGCCGAGCGGACTTCGGCGCTCTCGTCCTTGAACAGTTCTTCGCCAACGCGCGCCATCATGTCGCGGTCCCGTTTCAGACGCGCTCCGGCCGCCCCGCTTTGACGGGAAAGATCCTCGAGCAGCCAGCGATGCAGTTCGCGGCGCCCGCCGCCGGCCTGTTCCGACATCGCTTCGACCAAGGCTTCCAAACGCGCCGATAAAATCCGGCGGCGGCCTTCGACGTCCGCCTTCGTCAAAAGCGCCAGTCTCTCCTCGGCGGAAATCCCCGGGTGGTGGCGGACGAGTTCGGCGTCCCGCTCCATGCGGCGGTACTCATCGGCGAGAACGGCCAGCATCGTGCGATCCTCGGCCGAGATCCACCCCGAACCGTCGAAGAGTTTATCGAGCTGCGCGGCGAAATCGGCGTCTTTCAAACGCTCCGCGAGGTAGGCGGCCATCTCGCGCACGGCCCCGGCCTTTTTGGAGACGCCGGATTCCCGGATCGGGCGGGAGCGGCCGGCCGAGGAGCCCGTCGCGCGCTGGCCGAGAGCCTCGAGTTCCGTGACGAGCCTGATGAAATCCATCCGAACCGAGGCGAAGGTTCCGAGCAGTTCGTTCCAGGCCGCGGCGACCTCGAGTTCCGCCGCGGCGGCTTCCTCGGAGCCGATCGTCCCGCGTTCGGCAAGCACCAAGGCCGCGTCGAGGTTGCCGCGCGCCGCCGCGAGGCGCTCGCTTTGGGCCTCGATCAGACGGGCCCCGTCGGACACGGCGACCATCAACGAGTGAAGGCGCAAAGACAAAGTCTTCAGCCGGTCGCGGCTCTCGAGTTCCTGCCGCAGGGCCTCGGCGAGAATCCCCTCCAGACTGCGCTGGATGCGCTCGGGATCGGGCGCCTGAAGGAACGCCCCCGAGACCCAGCGTCCGCGGAAGCGTCCGAACGCGCCGACCGGCGTGAACCCTTTGTAGCTCATGCGTTCCGCGACGAGATTGGCCTGAAGCTGCAAAGAGGCGTTCGGCGCGGAGAGCCCGTCGGGAAGACCCTCGGGAAAAAGCGAGGAGCGCATCGCCTCGAGGTTGGTCTCTGCGATCTTGTCGGCGAGGGCGCGCGCGGCGCTCTCGGGGGAGGAGGATTCCTCGAGGGGGACGATCGCGAGGAAGCCTTCCAAGCTCAGGGGCGTCCCGATCTGCGCTGAAACCTCGGCCAGATCGCGCTCGAGGCCTTCTTCCAGACCGGCGGCCAGCGCGCGCTGCGGCTCGCCCCGACCGCGGGCCCAGCGCAGCAGCCCGGCGCGCAACCGCATGCGTCCGAGCAGGACCTTCGCGCGGCTTTCGGCGCGGGCGAGCGCGGCCCGGTGAATCTCGTCGGCCCGCTCGCGCTGCAGCGCGGCGAGCGCGAGCAAGGCCTCGGGCGGCGTGGTCCGGCTCTCGAGACGGACCTCGACCCAGCCCTCGATGAAGTCCTTATTGATCGGATCGCTTCCGATCGTTTTGCGCGCGTGGAAGAAGCGGACCCCGCCGATGGCGGTGATCGACTCGGCGTCCGGCGTGAAGCCTCCGGAACCGTCGAGGCCGGGCATCGGCTCCCGGGCGCTCAAGACGGCGACGAGACGGTTTTCGAGCTCCGCGAACGAACCCGGCGCCGAGCCGCCGTCGGAGGCGTCGCCGGCGCCCGGCTCCGCGCCGAGCATCGCGAGGCGCGCGTCGATCCGGCGCAGTTGGTTGAGCAAAAGGACGGCCTGCAGGCGCCCGTCGGCGTCGCTGCGTTCGCCTGCGATCCGCAGGGCTCGGACCGTCGTGCGGCGTTCGGCTTGCAGGCCGGCGCGATGCGCCGCGAGGCGTCCCCGGAAGTCCATCAACTCGCGTTCCGCCGCCAAGGTCGCGTGCCGGGCGCGCGCGACGAGTTCGGGGGAAGCGTCGCCGGAACCGGAGAGGGCGGCGACCAGACGTCCGAGCGAGCGTCCGATCAAGGAGACGGGGTCCACACGGATGTCCTGCACCTTGAGATTCTTGTCGACGATGGTCTCGACCGCGCGCGCGATGCGCACGCGCTCCGAAAGCGCGGCGAGTTGGGAGTCCAGCGTCCGGTGGCGCGCGATGCGGGCGGAGAATTGGGTGAGCGCCGCGTCCGCGCCGAGCGCGGCTTCCACGGGAGCGTCGTAGGACCGCCCGAGAAGGTGGTTGAGCGCCGCGCGCAGCTGGGACTGACGGGAACGCAGCGCCGCGATGCGGAGCCTCAGCGCGACGCGCGCTTGCCCCGAGGCTCCGGGCAGCATCTCACGCTCTAAGATCGCGAGGGCTTCCTCTCCCGACTGATGCGCGCTGTAGGCTTCGAAGAACTGCAGCGCGAGATCCCCGGCGACGGTGTTCATCATGTGTCCCGCCAGACGCAGTTCGGCGCCCTGACGGCTCCCTTCCAGCGCCGCCAACTCGGAATGCTTCATCCGCAGCGAGAACACGGGATAGACGCCCAGCCCGGTGATGCCGATCGCGGGGATCAGGGCGATCCCGGTCGCGGTGATGTTGGCGCCGATGTTCAGATCGACGGAGACCTTCTCGATGCGGCGCTCCGCGGCTTCCAGCAGCTGCGCGGCGGCTTGCGAGCGCTTCGCGAGCCCGGCGAGACCCGCGTCGCCGGATTCCACCGCGTCGAGCGTGCTGTCGAAGTTCGACACGCGGGTCGGACCGGAAGGGAGCGCGCCCTGCTCGAACAGCGAATCGGCCTGGCCGTCGTCGAGCCGGGCCCAGGCGCCCTTGAGCGCCGCGCGAACGCGGGCCTCCAAGAGCGAACGCATCGTCCAATGCCAACGGCGCAACGCGGCCCAAAGCTCGTCCTGGCGCGCCAAGCCGTTGCGGTATCGGCGGATGGCGTCGACCACGGCCTGCGCGGCGGGGGGGCCTTCCGGCTTCAACAGCGCGATCTGGGCCTCGTAGCCTTCGGCTTCGCGCCGCTCGGCGGCGGCCTTCAGCCGCGTGTCGCGATAGGTTTCGTACATCTCCATCATAATCGCGTCGCCTTCGAGTTTGAGCGCCTTGTCCCGGCGTTCGCTGTAGGGATCGTAGATGGGGACCCGGATCGAAATGCCGCCGCCCAGCACCTGGTTGGCGAGCAGATCCTTGAATTGAACGCCGAACCAAAGCGTCATCTCCTCCACCCACGGAATCCAGTCCATCAGGTTGAACGACGCCTCGGGAAGGTTCAAGGCCCCGGGAGCCAGCTTCGAGAAGAGTTCCGCCAGCGGCTTGGGCTGAGCGAGCGCGTCTCCCAAGATCACCATCAACCGGTCCATGTCGCGGGGATTGGCGTCCTCGAACGGGAACGCGGCCTCCGGCGGGCGTCCGGAGAGCATGTTGTAGCGCAGGCGCGCCTGGCGCAGGCGCGCCTCGGCCTCGATGACCTTCGCGGCGCCGTCCTTGGAAAGCGTTTCGTCCGGGCTGTTGGCGGCCATGTAGAGCGCGATCTCGCGCTCCCAGCGCGCGTTGAGGATTTCCGCGATCGCCGCCTGCCAGCGTTCGGTGAGGTCGAGAAGCCGCGTCTGCAAGAGCAGTCCGGCGGCGTAGACCCCCGCGATCCGCTTGCCGACGAGCGCCCTTTGGGTTTTCGTCATCGTCCATTCGGTCTGCGTTCCGACTTGGAAGCCGCCGCCCGCGGCCCGGTCCGCGGTGCTGTCGCCGACCGGGTTCGTCACGAAACCGACGAAGCCGCGGGTCTTGATGTTGTCGAGAACGGCCCCGGCCTTGCGCAGTTCCTCGATCTCGCGCGTCAACCGCCCGACTTCCAGCGTCAGCAGCTTGCGTCCCACGTCCGCCTCGAACACCCGCTTGAGCTCGAACACCAGTTGATCCTGGACTCCGTCGCGTTCAAAGAAGTCCACGAGGTCCTTATTGAACTGCGCCAGCGTCCGGCCGCCGAGCAAATCCTCCCCGGTGCGTCCGGCCACAGCGCGCCAAAGTTCGCCCAAGGTGAAGGTGCTGTTGAGTCCGATCGTCAGACGCTTGTTGAGCCCGACATGCGGACTGCCGTAGCTCACGCCGACTTCGGTATTGGACCCCATGCGCTTTTTCAGCTCGATCAGGTAAGACGAAGCGTCCCCGAGGAACTTGCCCTCGGCCCCGAGCACGATCCCTTGGTTGGGAAGTTCGAAGCTCGCCCGCACGGTCCCGGTGTTGTACTCGGTTCCGAGTTCGCCGGTCCCGGAGACCTCGGTCCGCACGGGAACCCCGTTGACCTCGAACGCGAAGCCCTTCACGATCGTCGCGCCGATCGTTTTCTGGTCGATGTCGTCGGTTCCCGACACCTGGGAAAGAAAAACATCCAGCTTGAAGGAATCGGCCGTGTCGAGCGCCTGCTGCAGGTCCACGCCCACGCCGACCTTGTCGCGCCGAAAGCGCTTCGTCTCGCCTTCGGCGCCGATCACGAAATCGGTGTCGAGTCCAGGATCGTAGCCGGTGAAGTCCAGGTTGATCGTCTGGAGGAATTTCCGGGGGTCTTTCGCGAAGAGTTCGGCGTGCTCGGCGTTCAAGCTCATGATCTTGTTGAACTTGATCGAAGACTTCAGGTTGCCGCCGGCGAAATAGGGCTGCCCCTTCGGGTCGGTCACCGAGAAGTCGCCGAACCCGGCCGCCCCGAAGTAGAGCTTGCCGTCGGCCAGCATCAGCGCGAAGTCCTCGAACACCATCATCCGCGACTCTTTCATCTGAGAGACCGTACTCAGATCGTCGGGGATGTTCTGCGCGAGCCGATGGAAGGTCACGTCGAGATAATTGACCCAGTTCTCCCCCTGAAGAGATTCTACGCGAACGGTGACGCCTTGGTCGCCGTACGGGGCGTTCGTCGCGTCCGGCGGGCTCAGGAACCGGTGTCCGACCACGCTGACGTTGTTGTCCCAAAGCTTCAGGACGTTGCCCAAGGTCACCTGGCTCGAGGTCTCCAGGCCGTGCGGCGTGGAGAACTCGCTGTTGTAGACGAGATAGAAGCCGTCCGGATCGTCGCCGATCTCCATCATGCCGGTATTGGGGAGCAGTTGGGTCAGCGCCATCGGATCGGCGAGCAGCGCCTCGCGCAGGCGCACAATGTCGCGCGCCGAGGAGTCCGGCGTGAAGCCGGCGAAGAGCTGGCTCAAAAACGACTGGAAATTCGACTTCTTGATGATGAGCGACTGCGGCGCGTTCGGCGAGGCCGCCAGCCACGCGGGGGCGCCGAATCCGACGGCTTCGACGCGGTCGGCGAGATCCGGGGGGAGATCGCCGAGATCGACTCCCTCGAGCAGTTTCTCGAGCGAGCCGCGCTCGCCGTCGAGCGTCTTCAGCGTCTTCTGGAGCGTCCCGTCGGCGCCTTCGAAGCGGCGGCGGCTCTTATGGTGCTCGATGTTCGATTCCAGCACCGCGCGCGTGCGGTCTTGGATTTTCGAGAGACTGTCGGCGATGCGGCGCATCGCGCTTTCGTGCGGATCGTTGAGCTGGCGCAGCCATTCCTCGACGGATTTGCGCTGGTCGGCGAATTCCTTCGCGCTGTCGGAGAGCTTCTTGCGAAATTCCCGGAGCGCCTTCGCTTCGGCGTCGAGCGCCTCTCCCGAGGAATCGTGGATTTCGCGCACCGAGTCGTAGTAGCTCGCGACGTCCTCGACGGTTTCGAATCCGCCCTCGTCCCAGCCCCTTTTCGTGCGGAACAACCCCTCTCCCTCGGCGGCGATGGAGGAGACGACCCCGTAGACGCCCACCTTCCGGGCGTAGAGCGCCTCCGCCGATTCCGAACGGGAGCCGACATAGGCCGAGTCGGCGTCGAGATCGGAGAAGACTCGGTCGAGAATTCCGGAGGCCTTCAGCAGATACGCCTCGAAAATCGGGATTTGATCTTCCAGGGACTCGCGCGACGCTTCGATGACGCCGTTGGTGAACAGATAGCGCGCGATCGTCTCGGTCAACGAGTCTCCGCCCGGGCGGTTCGTGCTTGGGACGAGGCGCTTGACGGCGTCGAGCGCGAGAATCGCGGTGTGCTGCCCGTCAGGAAGCGTCATCGGGGGCTGCTCTCCGCTGGGGATCTCGGCGCCGTCCCCGCCGACCCCGAGCCCGCCCTCTTCGGAACCGGAGGCGAGACCCTCGTCGCCGATGACGCGGAGGATTTCGGCCAAATCCTGAACCTTGCGGGAATCGATAAACGCGCGAAGCCGCGTCCCGTCGGATCCGTCCGGGCGGATGCCGGTCGGCATCGCGAAGCGGGCGATCAAGGAATGCTTTCCCTGCGTCCGCTGATCCAACTGGGCGAGGATGCCGTTGACCTCGGCGGCCGTGGCGTCGATTTGGGCGGCGCGCCGCGCGCGTTCCGCCGAGAGCTCCGCGATGCGTTGGACGAGCGAGAAGGCCATCGTCTCACCGAAGACCTCTTCGGTCTCGGCGTTGGCCGGGTCCTTGCGGCGGCGGATCTCGCTTAAGAAATCATCGACCAAGACCCGGTACTCTTGGAAATCGGCGCGCTGCTTCTCGATATTCGCGCGCGCGGCCGACGCGTCCCCTTCGGGGGCTCCCTGAGAGGCCAGGCTCCACGGCATCGTCTGGAAGTAGGAGTCGTGAATGCGCTCGTAGAGGTTCTTCTTTTCCTTAAAGAGCACCGCGTAGGAGTCGCCGGACGCGTTCGGATCGGCCGAAGCGATCTGCTCCTCCTGGAAGGGAATCATGTCGGAAACCAAAAAGCGGCGCAGGCCCTCGAGCATCGGCTTCAATTCAAAGGAGAGCAAGGCGCGCTTGCGGTCGATCAGCGCCTGATTGCCGGACGGGGGGAACCCCGTCCGCACGAAGGATTCATCCAAAGAAACGTCCGCGAGAACCGCGTCGACGCCCGCGACCGCCGCGCGGAAGCTCGTTCGGGCCTTCGGGAGGACGCCGCCGAGCGCTTGATCGATCGCCTCGACCGTCGCGTCGGCCTGAGCCCAGACGATGACCGCGTCTCCCAAGAACGGGAGCAGCCGCGCCGCCTCGATCTTCTCGATCTGCGCCAAAAGCGCGTCGTCGCCGTCGGGAATGGCAAGCGCCGTCAGTTTCTCCGCGAACTCCGGGAGGACCTGGCGGTAGCCCTCCACCGTGCGACCGGAAAGCGCCGGGAGAGAAGGCGCGCCCGCGGCGCTCATCGCGCGGGAAGCCTCGTCGATCGCGGCCGCGAAGCGCTGGGCGTCGGCGCGGGCCTTCTCCGCTTTTGCCCGCTCCTGTTCCTTGTAAACCGGGAGCGACTCGGGAACCGCGTCTCCGAAATCGTCGATTTCCCGGCGGGTATTGCCGGCGTCGAGCATCGCCTCGACGCCGTCGAGAGTCTTTTTGAGATCGGACCGCTCGGTTTCCCAATGCCGGCGCCGCGCCGCAAGCAGGGCGAGGACGGCCGCTGCGTCAGGGTTGGAAACCGAATACTCGGGCACCCCGGGGACGGCCGCGATCAGCACGCCGGCGAATTCGACGGGAACGGAGTCCAACTGCCCCTCTCCGTCGCGAATCTTGGATAGCATCTCCTCGACATCGGCCAAATCCCGGCGCAGTCCGCTCAGCGAGAGCTTGGAAATGGAACCGTCCTCGTCGGGCCGTCCGTCGCGCCGCTTCGCCGCGAGTTCCGGCAGCAGCGCGAGACGCCGGTCGTATTCCGCGACCGCCGAACCGCTCGCGCCGCCGTCGCGCGCGTCGACAAAATCGAGCAATCCCTTCACGTCGCGCCGGTAGGCGTCCAAGCGCGCGACGAGCCGCTCGGCCTCACGCGCGAGATCGGCAAACAGGACGATGTTCTTGTCGTCGCCGGCGAGTTTGTCGCGAACCTTATCCTCCCACTCCTTGCGCCGGGCGGCCAATTCCTTTGCGGCCTCGCCCTCGTCTCCGCTGCGGCGACGGCGGTCGGCGATGGCCTCTTCGCGCCGGTCGAGCAGCGCGTCCATTCGGCGAACGGCCTCCTCCGCGGCCTTCAGCACGTTGAGGCTGTAGGAAAGATCCATCACCATCGCGAGACGGGCGTAATTTTTCTGGAATTCAAGCTGATCCCGCCCGTCCCGGCGGCGGCGAAGCGCCGCGCCGCGAAGGCGATCCGCCACCGCGAGCATCCGGGCCGCGGCCTCGCGCTCGGCGACTTCCGCCTGCGAGCGGGCCTGAAGCTCCTCGACCTTGGCGACGCGCTCGCGCAAGTCCTTCTCCAGCGGAGTTCCCGCGAGGGGGGGCGTGTTCTCCGGCCCGCCCGGCAACCGGGGGCGGTCCGGGTCCAGCAGCGAAGCGACCCGTTTGCGTAAATCCTCGAGCGTCGCGCGGTCCAACTCGCCGGCTTCCGTCCGTCCCGTGGAGGCGTGCTTTGAGCGGTCGAGCAATTGCTCGTGCGCAGCGAGCACGGCATCGACGTGCGCGACGGCTTGTGCGGCTCCGGGGATGCCGGCCAAATCGCCCTTCTGGCCGAGCTTCGCGAGCCCCGTGAGCGCGTCCCGGCTGAGGCGCAGCGCCCGAGTCTGCTCGTCCAACCGGGCTCGGACGCGCTCGGCCTCGGAAGCGTCCACCGCCGCGGCGAGGGCGGCGTGCGAAGAGGCGATCTCGGTTCCGAGTTGGGCGGTGCGCGTGCGAACGGCCTGGTACGCGCCCTCGATCGCGTCCCGCCGCGACATGGCGACGGCGGCGTCGCGGCGCCGCGGCGCGGGGGCGTCCGCGGCGGGGGCTCGGGTTTTCGACAATGCCGGGCGCGCGGTCATCGCGCGCGCCCGCGCGAGGGCCTCGCCGGAGCGGCTCATCATCGCGTCAAACGCCAGCGGTTCGGTGATCCCGAGGAGGGTGCGCAGCGCCTGCAGTTCACGCAGGGCTTCGGGTCCCGGCTTTCCGCCGCGCAGATGACGGTCGATCCATTCCCGAAGCGGGGCTTCGTCGCCGCGCGGGACGCCGAGTACCGGGAGCCGGGTCTCCGCGCCGCCGGTCGCCGGGTTCGGCGCTTGAAGTCCCTTTTCCAGCGCGAGGAGTTCGAAGCGCCGCAACAGGCCGCTGATGCCGGCGGCCTCGGCGGCGACTTCTCGGCGCCGGTTTTCATCCAGCCCCGCGCCCCGCTCCCAGCGTTCCCGCAAGCCCGCCAACGCGTTCCACAGCCGGGCCTCGTGGTCACGGCCCCCCGCCGCCAAGTCCAGGGAACTGCGGCGGTACGGTTCCAGTCGCCGCCCGATGGGGTCCAGCACGGCGCCTCCGGCGCCGAGAGCGGCGGCATCGGGGAGGGCGGACGCGGGGATTGCCGGCACCGAACCCGCGCCGTCGAATGCGGAAGCGGCGGCCAGGGGCACGGCGGCCTGAGTCAGCGCCCCCAGAGACGCGCGGCGCTGCGCGGCGGCGGAACGCGCCAAAACGGGGACGGGAAAACTCGAGGAGATCAGAGCGGCGGCCAACACCCAGGAGGCGCCTTTGCGGAAGGATCGGAGGTTGAGAACTCTCATCAAGCTGGGACCTTGAGACCCAACCAGTATAGGCCTAGGACCTACTCAGGAAATAGGGTGCTTGGACCTTCGAGAGGGTGGGCCCAAGGGCCCATAATGTCAGACTTAAGAATGAAGAAAGAGGGGGTTTGCCCGACGGCTGGCTTAATGTCTAAAGTTCGACGCTTTCGATTTAGGACGCGCGCGCGGATTTTGGGTCGAGCAGTTCCAGGAAGCGCGCGAATTCCTGAACCGAAGGGGAACGACGTTCGAAATCGGGCTCCAAGAATTTCACAAAAGAGGCTTGCGCTTGCGGAGACAGTTCCGGCAGGGCGCGGAGCAGAGCGGCGGCGGCGTCCTCCGGCGTCGTTTCTCCATCCACCGTGAAGGGACGGCGGCCGACGAGCATCTCGAACGCGCAAACGCCCAGCGAATACAGATCGAACGCGGCGCTGACGACGCCCCGGGACGCCTCCGGCGGGCGGTATCCCGGAGTTCCCACTAAATGAGAGGTCGCCGAAGAAGGAATGCGCTCCCCGGGACGCGGGAGCAAGCTCGGGCCCGCGGAATCCTCGAGCGCCCGGGCGATCCCGAAATCCATGATCTTCACATGCCCTTCGTCGGTCACCATGATGTTGGCGGGCTTTAAATCGCGGTGTACGATCCGGTTCGCGTGAGCGGTCGCGAGCGCCGAGCAAACCGCTCCCAAAATCGAGCGGACCTCGAAAGGGGAGAGGCGCTTGCGTTCGGCCAAAATCTGCTGAACGGTCTTTCCCTGCAGCAATTCGAAGACAAGAAAGACTCCCTCGGGAACTTCGAGAACCTCGTAGATATCCACGATGTTCGGGTGCTGCATGGAGGCCAACGTCCGGGCTTCTTTCAGGTGCATTTGGGGGACATCCTCGTTCACGGCGATCTGCTTGATTGCGATCCGACGGCCCAAGGTCTTGTCCTCCGCCTCCCAGACCTGTCCCCAGGCGCCGCGACCGATCGTCCGCCCGAGTTCGTACTTGCCCGCGAGCAGCGGACGCGCTTTCGCGGCGGAAGCGGGCTCCGGGCGAGACACGGCGACGGCGGGGGGCAAGATGCCGTCCGAGTCGTCCGCGGCTTTCAACTTCTTCCACGCAAACGAGGCCAAGAGACCCGAAACCGCGCAGCCCAGCAGCAGCACCCCCAACAGGATGAGCGGAGGCGAATCAGTCCCGCGCTCCCCTTCGGGGATGGCGGTCACAGCGTCCAACAAGCGCCGAGTGTCGGTCGCGTTAGGATCGAACACGCGCTGACCCGCCAACGCGTCGCGGTAGGTCTTGCCGAAGCGTTCCGGGTCCAATTCCGCGGCTTTTTTCAAATCCGCGAGCATTGCGTCCCGGCGCCCCATCTGCTCGAAGCCGAACGCGCGAAGCGCGAAAGCCCGGGCGTCGCTCGCGTCGCGCTCGATCGCCAAGGAAGCGGCGGCGGCGGCTTCTCCGCTTTTTCCCAAATGCAGCTGCGCGAAGGCCAGTTCACGGTAGCCCTCGCCGTCGCCGGGCGCGCGTTTGATCGATTCCAACGCGGCTCGTTCGGACTCGGCGAAGAGATCGAGACGGCGCTTTCCCGTCTCCTGCGTCGCCAATCCGCTGAGGGCTTTCGCTTTGAGCAGCCACGCGGCGGGATCGGTAGGATCCGCGGCGATCGCCTTTTCGGCCTGCTCGTACGCCCTCCGGTAATCCCCGGCGTTGAGTTTCCGGCGTCCGGCCCGCACCTGGTCGCGAGAGCGCTCCCGGACCGCCTCTTTGCGCGCGCGAAGCCCGTCGGCGCTCCCGACGGTTGTGAACCGCTCCTGCGTTCTATCCCGGAGACCGTCCCCGCCGCCCAAAAGCGGCGCCACACGCGCAAGCGGCGATCGGCCCCGGAGCGCCTTTGCCGACGCCAAGCGCGCCCCGGAGTCCTGAATCGGGGCGGCGTAGGTCCGCGAGAGTTTGGTCTCGCCCGGCAACAGCGGGCCGCCGTCGGCCTGAGCGGCGGAGGGGGCGTCGCCGCCCTCGGCCTGGGCGGCAGCCGCCCGGCGCGCGTATTCCGCGGCCTCATCCTCTCCTAAGTTCACGATCCCGGGGTCCCGGGTTTCCTTCGTATAGCCCCGGTGCGTTCCGGGATCGATCTCGCGGCCGCCGCCGATTTCGGGGGATCCCACCTCGTAGGTTCCCAATCGAGCCCCGCCGAACTCCGACCCTTGCGCGCCGCCGTCCTCGCCGCTGAGTCCGGCCGCGTAATCCTGAGCCTGCTTGATTTGCTCTACCCGCTGCCCATCGCGGTACTCGCCGTATTGCGCCTTGTAAGCCTCCTCGGCACGCAAATAATCGTCGGCCGTCTTGGCGACCTTCTCTTCGGAAGAAGCCACTTTCTCCTGCTTGCTCTTGAGATAGGCCTGAGCGTCCTGCTCGCACTGAGCCGTTGCGCAGGCGGCGAGTTTCTGCTCGGCCTGCCGCTCATAGGTTTGCCATCGATCGAGTTCAGCGGAGGCCGCCTCAAATCGCTGGGACGCGCTGACGACGCTTCCGATCAGCGGATCCGTCTCCTTCCCGTCCGAGTCCGCGAAGGCAGGTGCCGCGAACAACAAAAGCGGCAGGATCGCGATCATACCCCGCGGGCCTCCGCCGCGGAACCGAGTTGGTCGAGCCGCGCCCGGAAATCCCGCGCGGACGCGACTCGGTGCTGCGGGTTCGGGTGCAGCGCGTCGGAGATCAGCGCGTCCACCGTCGGGGGAATCGAGCCGTCGTGCTGAGACGCGGGGATATACTGCCGCTCCAACTTCAGCGCCATGCCTCCCCGGGAGTCGTAGGGAAGGCGGCCGGTGATCATCTCATACAGACAGACGCCGAGAGAAAATACGTCGGAGACCGCGCCGACGGCGCCTTGTTCGGCCTCGGGGGCCATGTACACCGGAGTGCCGACGATCGTGCGGGTATGATCCATGACGATCCCGTTTCCGCCGTCGGCACCCTCTTCCCCGGAAACATCGACGACCGTGTTGACCTTGCGGGCGATGCCGAAGTCCATCACCTTCACGAAGCCCTGATCGGTGAGCATGATGTTGGCGGGCTTTAAGTCCCGATGGACGACGCCGCGCGCATGCGCGAATTCGAGCGCCTCGCAGACCGGCCGCAGGATTGCGACGGTCTCGGAGAGGGGGATGCTGTGCTTCTCCGCCAGCAGATGCTGGACGGTCTTGCCGCGGGCCATCTCGAAGACAAGGAACAAACCCACGGGGAGATCCAAAATCTCGTAAATGCCGATGATGTGCGGATGGTGAAGACCCGCGACGGTCCGCGCCTCCATCATGTAGTACTCCCGCCCGCGGTCTCCCATCGCGTCGAGATCCTCGGTCATGCGCTTGATCGCGACGATGCGCCCGAGCGTGAGGTCCTGCGCCTCCCAGACCTGTCCCATGCCGCCGCGTCCGATAATCCGGGAAAGTTTGTATTTGCCGGCCAGGGGGGCGCCGTCTTCGACGCTTTCCGAACGGGCTTCGATCGCGTTCTGTCCGGCGCGATCGGCTTCGCGGCGCTCCGACATTTTCTTGCGCGTGTACCAGGCGAACCCCAGAAATCCCATGGAGACGACCACCCCGATTCCGACCGCGCCGAGGATTTGAACGCTGATCCCGCCCCCTCCGGGGGAGATTTCGGCGGCGCCGCGCCGCCGGAAAATTCGGTTGCCGCTGCGGGCCCTGTCCCGATGGCCTTTAAAGGCGGGGGAAAGAATCGCCGCGCGTTCGATATTCTCAAGCTTCAGAGCGTGCTCCCCGAGTTCCTCATAGGCGAAAGCACGCAGCGCGAACGCCATCGCACTGCGTTGGTTGTGGCGGATGGCCTGGCTCGCGTTGGCCACCGCGGACCGGGGGTCGCCGAGATTGAGCTGGGCCCACGCGAGGTTTTCGAAGGCGGCGGGATTGCGGTTGTCGGGGCTCATGCCCCCGGTTAGCTCCAAGGAATGCATCGCGGCTTCGACCGCTCCGGAGTAGTTCTTCAAGTTGTTGTAGGCCGTCGCCAACTTGTTGTACGCGGAAGGATTTTCCGGCGCGAGATCGAGAGCCTGGCGCAGCGAGACCGCCGCGCCGGAGAAGTCCGGAGGACGCGCCGACATCGCGCGGTCGGCACGGGCGATCAATTCCACGGCCCGGCGCTCATCCGGGGAAAGCCGACCCCTGCGCTGGGCGAGGGCGGCCGAGGGGAGTGCGAGAATCACGACGGACAAGAACAGCCGATGCTTAAACAAGAAACCTCTCCCAACGACAGGCTATACCGTCTCGACGTTTTCCGGCACGGCCGCGAGCCGCTCGGCGAAAAGCCGGGCGCTGCTCAGACGCGCCCCGGGGTCGGGCGCGAGCGAATCGCGCAGCAACCCCGCCAATTCCGGCGGCGCGTCTTCGAGGATCAGCTCTCCGCCGCCCCCTGTTTCCGGCAAACGTCCGAAAAGCAACTCATGCAGGCAGGCCCCGAGCGCGTAAACGTCGGACCGCGCGGAGACCGTCCCTTCCTTCGCCTCGGGCGCCATGTAGCCCGGGGTCCCGGCGAGCGTACGCGTTCGGATCGTCGGAACACCGGACTCCGCGAGCGGCGCTGGCGCGGCCGGATGGGCGAGGACGGCGCCTTGGCGCCGCGCGATTCCGAAATCCATCACCTTCACGAATCCCTGCGTCGTGAGCATGAGATTCGCCGGTTTCAAGTCCCGGTGGACGACCCCGCGCGCGTGGGCTTCCTCCAGACCGGCGGCCGCCGCGAGCAGAATCCGCTTCGCGTTCGCCAACGGGAGGCGATGCTGTTCGGCGAGAATCTGCTGCACCGTCTTGCCGTCGAGCATCTCGAACACGAGATACAGCCCTTCGGGACGATCGAGCACCGCGAAAATCTCGACGATGTTCGGATGATTCAACGCGGCGAGCGTCCTGGCTTCCTCGAGGAACTCCGCGCGGCCCTTGGTGGAGTCCGCGATCTCGCCGACCGCCATCTTCTTGATCGCGACGGTTCTTCCCAGCGAGTGATCGACGGCCTCCCAGACCTGTCCGAAGCCGCCTCGCCCGACGACCTTCGTCAGTTCGTACTTCCCATCGAGCATCGCCTCCGCCTCCGACGGAGGGACCGCGGCCGCCGCCGCGCGGGAGAGCCCTTCCCTCATCTTCTCCACCGACGGAGGAATCGCACGGTACGCGCGCACCGTCGATGCGAACCCGGCGAGGATCAGCAAGCCGGGAAGCAGGAACCACCATTTCGAGCGAGAGGGTCCGCCCTCGCCGTCTTCGGGGAGCTCGCCGAGCGCGTTCATGAGCGCGTCGGCATCGGTCACGTTCGGATCGAAAACCCTTTTTCCCTGCCGCGCGAGCATATAGTGCCGCTCGTATGCCTTATCGATCTCGGAAGCCCTCTTCAACGCTTCCAGGAGGCATTCGCGGTCGCCGCTCTGCTCACAGACAAACGCTTTGGTGGCCAACGCGCCGGTGAGAAATCGGTCTCCGGTCGCAAGCCGCGTCGCCGCCTCCGCGGACGCCAACGCGTCCTTCAATCGCCCTTGCTTCTGCAGCGCCATCGCCATCACCGAGGCCGCCTCGGATTTCGTGTTCCGCGTCCGAGCGTGATCGCGGGCGAATTGAGCGAACTGCTCCGCTTCTTTGTAGCGCCCCAAACCGATCAGGGCCTTCGCCTTCGCGAGGTAGCCCAAGGAACTCTTTCCGTCGGCGCGGATCGCGGCCTCGGCTTGGCGGAGCGCCGATTCGTAGTCGCCGAGACTGTGAAACGACTGCGCACCCTGCAGGTAGCGCTGCCCGGCGGTCGAAATAATATCCGCGCGGTTCGGGTCGTTGCGGTCGAGCTCCGCTCGAATCTGCGCGATGCGCACGCCCGCGCCGTCGGCGCCGAGGATTTTTCCGGACACCTCCCGATTCGCCCCCTCAAGGCCCTTCGCGGAAACATCGACAAGCCCCCACTTCTTATCCAAAGCCGACGCGCCCAATTTCGCGCTCGCCAACTGGGCGTCCACCGACGAGGAAACCCCGCGCACCTCGCGTCCGCGCCCGATAGAGGGGGCGCCCATCGCCCCGTAATTCGAGAGAAGGGCGCCGCTGTTGAGCACCGAGGCCTGCATCGGGACGGGATCCGCCTCGATTTCTTCATCTTCCTCTTCCGTTTCGCCGACCGGGACCCGATCGTCGCCCGGGAGCGTCTCCGGAGGCGTCACCGCGATCCGGTCGTCTTCGGGATTCGCCGAGCCGTCGAGGCCGTTGACCGGATCGGCCGCCTCGGCCGCCGCTTCAGCGGCGTTGACCTGAGCGTCGGGTTCCGGATTCTGCTGCGGCGACGGTTTGGGATCCTTGCCGCCTCCGGAACTGTCCCCGCCCCAGCAGATAATTCCGAAGAGGATGCACTTCTTGCCGCTGGACCCGCCCTTGCTCTTGCCGTAGCCGTCCTTTCCGTCGCCGTCCTTGCCGTGACTCCCGCCCTTTCCGTGACCGCCGTCGGGGCCGCCTTTTCCGTGGCCGCCGCCGACCCACGCGAACGGATTCGCGGGAGCTTTGTGGCCGCCGCCTTTAAATCCGCCGGAGGTTTTTCCGCCGCCCCATTTCGCGGGGCCGGATTTCGAATCCCCGGATTTCGAGCCGCCGACCTTCGTCTTGCCCTTGAAATTTCCGCCGAAGGCGAAGGAAGAAGCCGGCAGCGCCGCCGCCAACGAAACGACGAGGGCCGTTAAAAGGACGCGATCGTTCGATTTCCGGTACATGTCGAGCCTCCGCACACCGCCGGAGGAGGGGGGCCGCCCGGCGCGCCTAACCCAGTATTGGGCGGGAACCCTCAATTGTCAATATTTTAACGATGATTTACGAAATATTTACCTGGAGCCCGCGAGTCTGGGTCCCGGCTAAAATTTCCTATACTAAAGCGCACGATGAACGGCACCTCGATCCAAGAAGTCACCGATACAGAAGACAGCATCGGAACGGATTTCGGGTGGCGGGTCACGCTTTTCAACTGCGAATGCCACACGTTCGACGACGTCGAGCGGCAGTTGATCAAGGCGACCCGCTGCACGCTCTCGCAGGCGAGGCGCTATTCCTCGGAGGTGCACAACCGGGGAAGCGCCGTCGTCTACCGGGGGCCGCAGGAACGCTGCGAAGCGGTGGCCGGCGTACTGGAAGATATTCGATTGCTCGTGAAGGTATCCCAATAATGGCGTCGACCACTGGACTCGCGCGAAGGCCTTTCGGCAGGACCGGACTCGAAGTCTCCGAAGTCGGTTTCGGAGGCTGGGGCATCGGCAAGTCGATGTGGGGACACACCGACGATGCGTCCTCGATAAAAGCCCTGCGGCGCGCGATCGAACTCGGCGTCACCTATTTTGATACCGCGGCGGTTTACGGTCACGGACACAGCGAACGGCTGATTGCGCGCGTGATCCAGGAAACGGGAGCGGCCGCGGTAATCGGGACGAAGGTTCCGCCTCAGAATATGGAGTGGCCGGCCCACGTTCGAACCCGACTCGGCCATGCGTTCTCGCCCGAATGGGTTCGCTTCTGCGTCGAACGCTCGCTGCGCAATCTGCGCCGGGATTCGCTGGACTTGGTCATGTTTCATGTTTGGACGGACGCTTGGCTCAAAGACCCGATGTGGGCGGAAACCCTCGGCGCGTTTCAGACGCTCCGGGACGCGGGGAAACTGCGATCGGTCGGAGTTTCCATCAACTCCGACAACCCCGACAGCGCGCTCGACGTCGTCCGATCCGGGATCGCCGATGGGGTGCAGGTGATCTTGAATCTCTTCGACCAGAGACCGCTGACCCGTCTCTTCCCCCTGTGTTTAGAGAAGGGCGTCGGCGTCGTCGTTCGTTGTCCGTTCGACGAGGGCGGCCTGACGGGGACCTTAACACCCGATACCCGCTTCGCGCCGGAAGATTTCCGCAGCTACTACTTCGGCGGGAGCCGCCTCGAGGAAACCTGCCGCCGGGCCTCGGCTTTGGAGGAACGGCTGGTTCCCCGACACGCCGAAACCCTCGCTCAAGCCGCGATCAAGTACTGTCTCAGCGTTCCGGCGGTCTCGACGGTGATCCCCGGCATGCGGACCGCCTCCCACGTAGAACTCAACGTCGCCGCCGCGGACGGCCGCTATTTCGACCCCGCGCTGCTCGATGAACTCAAGTCCCACGCGTGGGTCCGTGATTTTTATAAATAACATCCATAATTCCGTAACACTTGTTCCTTAAAATCATTAGGGCAATGGGTAGAGGCCGACAGGCCGTGGGGGCGATCACGCTTCTCACGGTTCTCTTCGTCGTCGTTGGGGCGCGCGCAGCGGATCGCGCGAAGGGCCGCGCCCTGTTTGAACAAGCCCTTGAACAGTATCACCGCGGAGAGTTTCACGACGCCCTTTCCAGCGTTTCCAACGCGCTCCGCGAGCAGTCTTCATTTCCCGCGGCGGAGTCCCTAAGAGCGCAATTGCGCCATATCCTCGGCGACCGTGCCGGAGCGCTTCGCGACGCCCGGGAGGCCGCCAAGAGTTCCGCCCGAACGCCGGAAGAGCTGACCTTCCGCGGGAACGCGCGCCTGATCGTCGGGGATTGGAAGGGAGCGATGACCGATTTCGAGAACGCGCTCGCCAAGGACGCGGATTTCGCCGAGGCGGCGCTGGGACGCTCGCGTGTTCACCGGCTGAAAAACGATCTCGCCTCCGCCCTCCGGGATATCCGCCGGGCGGTTAAGCTCGACGGAAACCATTTGGTCGCCCGCTACCACCTGGCGTGGGCCTATCATGACGCGAAACAGGATGACCGCGCGAAAAAGGAGCTTACCCGCATTCTTAACCGCAACCGGAATTTCGCGCTCGCCTACGGGCTCTTGGGGACCGTCTTCGCCGAAGCGAAGGACTCGAACCGAGCGCTCGCCTCCTACTCGAAAGCCATCCGGCTCTTCCCCGATTACAGCTACGCCTATCTCGCCCGAGCGATGGTGTACCTCGAACGAAAGAACCAGACTTTGGCCGATAAGGACTTTCAGGAGGCGATCCGAACGGCTCCTTCCGACTACGCCCCTTACTTCAACCGGGGGGAAATCCGGCATCGGCGGGGCGACGAAGAAAGCGCGCTCTCGGATTTTCGCGTGACGTTGAAAATGGACATCCCCAATCCGCCGGCGGCGCACACGATGGGCGATCATTTCGTTCAGGCCAAGCAGCACGAAGAGGCCGCGGCGATGTTCGGGAAAGCGATCGCGGCGACATTCTCGACCCCCGACCGCCGCTACGACGGTGATTTGGGGGATCTCTATGTCAAGCGCTCGGCCTCTCTCGAGGCTTTGAACGAATTCAAAAGCGCCCTCCGGGACCTCAACGACGCGGTCCGCGTCAGTTCGATGTCCGCGAGGGTGTGGACGACCCGCGCGGAGTTCTTTCTGAGGCGGGGGCAGGACCGTCTCGCCGGCAAGGATCTCGACAGGGCGATCGAACTCGAAGAGCATTACGCTCCCGCCCTGATGGCGCGGGGCAAACTTAAGGAAAACGGAGGCCGATACGAGGAGGCGTTGATCGACTTTTCCTCGGCTATCGAAGCCGACGACACCCTCGCGGAGGCCTACAGCCGCCGGGGAAGGCTCCAAACGAGAATCTACGCGCGCTTCGCGAAAGCCGTCGTCGATTTCTCACGCGCGGCCGAGTTGGATCCTCGGAATGCGGAATATTTTTTGGACCTGGGAGCCTCCCGCCTCAGAGTCGGGGATTTCTGGAAGGCGGTGGAGTCTCTCGACAAGGCGCTTCTTCTCAAGGCCCCCGAACCGATCGTTCTTCGGTACCGCGCCGAGGCCTATTACGGACTCGGCGACATCGCGCAGGCCGCGAAGGACATCGAGTCGTCCATCCAGCAGTCGCCGAATTCCTCGGAGAGCTTTACCGCGCTCGGACAATTCCGGATGCGTTCCCGCTTGTACCCTCAAGCCATCACCGATCTCGACCAGGCGATTTCCCTCGACCGCGACAACGGGGCGGCCTACCGCTACCGGGGTCAAGCCTACGCGGGCTTGGGAGATTACCGGAAGGCCATTCGGGATCTGGAGAAGGCCGTGAAATACGAGCGCATCCCCCTCGAGTCGCTCTCGCTGCTGTGCCACGCGCAGAGACTGGCGAAGCGGGAGAAATCGGCGATCGACAGCTGCAACGCCGCGCTGCGCATCGACGAGCAGTATCCCGCTGCTTTGCTGCAGCGGGGTCTCGCCTTCCTACAGATCGGCGACTACGCCCGCGCGGTCCGCGACCTCGACGACGCCCAGAGACTCGATGCCCCGCTGCCCCAGATGCTTTTGGCGCGCTCGATCGGCCACGCGGCGCTCCGGCAGTACAAGCAAAGCGACCGCGCCTACCGCGAAGCGATGATGCTCGATTTCCAGGTGAAGTCGGCGGAACTGACCATGGGAGAGGATCCGGGCGCGGCGTGGGATTACAGCGCCCGCATCGACGCGATGGAAGGACAGCTCGAACGCGACGGCGACGACCCCTACACGCATCTGGTGCGCGGGAACGCCCTCGACAACGCCGGTCACTACGACCGGGCCATCATCGAATACACGCGCGCGCTCGAGATGGACGGAAAACTCACCCAGGCCTATCTCGCCCGCGGCTCGGCGCTCTCTGCGCAGGATTCGCTCGACGCGGCCGAACAGGACTTCCGGCGGGCGGCGAGGCTCTCGCCGGAAGATCCCCTGACCCACCTCAGCCTGGTGACGCTGCTGACGGCCCGGCGCAAGTACCCGGCCGCCCTGAAAACGGCGATCGAGGCCCTCCGGCTGCAGGGGGAAGAACCCGATCCAAACCTCTTTGTCAAGGCGGGCAATATTCGCTACTTCTCCAACAAGATATCCCGCGCTAGAGAAAACTTTCAATATGCGATAAAATTCTCGCCGATGAACGCGTCCGCCTACAACGGTCTCGGACTCTGCGAGTTCTCGCAAGGGCAGTATCAGCGCGCCCTCGCGGATTTCAGCAAAGCCGTTAAACTGCACCCGGATTACGACCGCTATTATCGCAACCGAGCCGCGACCTTCGTAAATCTCGGCATGTATCAAAACGCCGCGGCGGATTACCGACTCGCCCTCACGGTGAATCGCGACCCGATGATGGTCGACGAATACCAGAAGCTGATCAAGAACAGCGAGGCGCGCATTCCGGCGCAGCAGTCCTCCAAAGGGGCGAGCGAAGCGAAATCATCCTCCACTCAATGAGGATTCCGAGCCTTTACGGCCGCGGTACGCCTGTCTTTTCTTTCGAATTCTTTCTTCCCAAAGCCCCGTCCGACATGGATCGCTTTAGAAAAACGGTCGTCGCCCTGAAGGCGCTCGCGCCGGACTTCGTCTCCCTGACCTACGGGGCCGGCGGCTCGGCTCGTACGCAAACGATCGAAACGGCTGAAATGATCAAGCGCGAGATCGGCATCGAGACCGCGTGCCACCTGACCTGCGTCGCGCACACGAAGGCGGAAATCGACGAGATTCTGGACCGCATCGAGCGCTCGGGCATCGAAAACATCGTCGCGCTGCGCGGCGACATGCCCCAGGACCGGGAACCGATCCCCGCGGCGCGCCGCGAACTCCCGTTCGCCGCTGATCTCGTGCGCCGCATCCGGGTCCGCGGCGGATTCGCGATGGGGGTCGCCGGGTATCCGGAGACCCATCCCGAAGCGGTCTCCCCCGAAGCGGACCTGGCGCGCTTGAAGGAAAAAGTCGACGCCGGCGGAGAGTGGGTCATCACCCAGCTCTTTTTCGACAACGCGGTTTATTTCGACTTCGTCGACCGGGCCCGGAAAATCGGAATCCAATGCCCGATCGTGCCCGGGATCATGCCCGTCGCCAGCATCAAGCAGACGAAGCGCTTCACCGAGATGTGCGGCACCTCGCTGCCGAAGGAACTGCGAGATGGACTCGACGCCGTCGCCGACGATCCCGAGGGGATCACGCGCTTCGGCATCGACTACGCGACGCGTCAATGCAGGGGCCTGCTCGCCGGAGGCGCCCCGGGCGTGCACTTCTACACGCTCAACAAATCACGAGCGACGGCGACGATTCTCGCGAAACTCCGAGACTCCTGATGCGCGGGCTGGGTCTCGCCGCGCTGGCGCTGGTGGCGGCGGCCCCCTCCCTCGCACAGCCCGTATCGAAGGTCTCGATCGAGCGGAGCAACGTCTTCAACCCGGCGGTGCCCGGAGAGGATTGGTGGCCGTTTCAAACGGCCAACCGCATCCATTTTCTGACGCGCGAACACATCGTCGAGCACGACAACCTTCTCCCGGTCGGAGCTTTTTGGGACCCGCTGAAGGCCGTTGAGACGGAGCGCAATCTGCGCTCCCTCGGGTTTCTGCGCCACGCGTCGGTCGACCCTAAATTTCTCGACGACGGAACCGTGGACCTGCGCATCCGCACCCAGGATTCCTGGACCTTGGTCCCGCAGTTTTCGCTCGGCACCGAGGGCGGGGATGATTTTCTGATCTTCGGCGCGCAGGAGGGGAACCTGCTCGGACTCGGCAAGGGAATCAGCTTGTTTCATTCCCAGGTGGGCTCCGAGATTCGAAACGATCTTCGCTACACCGATCCGCGACTGTTCGGCACCTGGAACGAACTCACGACGCAATTCGCGGACACCAGCCGCGGCACGGAATCGGGGGTCCGCGTGACGAAGCCCTTCTTTTCGCACGACGCGCCCCACGCCTGGGAAGCCTCCTGGGCGCGCATCGTTCAGGAGAACTCGCTTTACGAAAACGGAGACGAGATCTCGAAATTCGACGCCGACTTCCGCGCGGTACGCTCCCGCTTCGGGGCGAGGGTCGGGCAGATCGGCGACACGACCCACCGGGTGAACCTAGGGACGCTCTACGCCAAGTCCGATTTCGCAGCGACGAGCGAAACCCGCGCGGGGTCGCTGCCGAGCGATCGGGAACTGTCGGGACCGCTGTTCGGGTATTCCTGGATCCAGACCCGCTACCGCTCGGAGCGGAACATCGACCAGATGCAGCGGACCGAAGACTACAATCTGGGCAACGACTTCTCGATCGAGGGAGGGCCGATGCTGGAATCCTGGGGCAGCGATCGCGACCGCTGGATGCTTCACGCCTCGGACCGGCAGGGCATCCCGTTCGGCCCGGGACGCTTCGCGTTGACCGAGGTCGGCGTCGAAGGCCGCAGCGCCGGCGGAAGCGTCGAAAACGGCATCTTCTTCGCCAACCTCAATCTCTTTTGGAAAACGGGCTGGATTCTCGATCAGACCTTCGTGGGCCACCTCGAGTTCAACTCGACGCGCCGGCTTGACGGGGAGAGGCAATTGGTTCTCGGGGGGGATACCGGCCTGCGCGGATACAAGAACAACGCCTTCACCGGGCAGCGCTCTCTGCTGCTCAACCTCGAGAATCGGCTGTTCTGGGATCGGGAGCTCTGCCACCTCGTCTACATGGGCGGAGTCGTGTTTTTTGACTCGGGGGTTATCGCCTCAAGCGCCCGGGGCTTGGCGAACCGGGTGAAAAACGACGTGGGCGCCGGCCTGCGCTTCTCCCCGTCGCGCTCGTCGTCCGGCGGCGTCGTCCGCATCGACGTCGCGTACGCGATCAACGAGGGACCCGGAGGCAGCCGCTGGGTCGTTTCCGTGCGCGGCGGGCACGCCTTCTCGCTGTTCGGCAGCGCGAACCGCGGGACCCGGCGCCACCCCGATTCCGCTCTGGCCGAAGACGACCCCTCCATCCGCCTCCGCCGCCGTTGAGGCCTCTGTCCATTTGTTAGAATCACGGCGTGAAGACCGTGCTTAAAATCGCGCTGGGATTCGTCCTCCTGGGCCTCCTCGCCTCCGCCGGGCTGGTGGTCGCGCTGAAAATTCTTTACCCGCCGGAACGCATCAAGGCGATCGCCGTCTCCCAACTCGTCAAATCGTTGGGAAGAGAAATCAAATTGGCCGAGGCTTCCATCGGCCTGGGCGGCGTCTCGTTGGAAAAACTGGAAGTTTCCGAGGTTCCTAATTTCGCCGCCGGAACGGCGGCGACGCTGAAATCACTCTCGCTGAAAGTGGACCTGCGGCCGCTGTTGTTCAAGAGGGAATTCCGGGTCAAGGAACTCGCGCTCGACGGCCTTTCGGTTCACATTGTGGCCGATAAAGACGGCTCGATGAACGTCGCCAAAGGGACCGGAAAATCCGACTCGCCCGAAGCGGGGGGCGCGGTTGCGCCGGTCGTGTCCCTCGAACGGCTCAGCGTGAGCGACGGATCGCTGCGCTACGAGGATAAAGCCTCCGGAACGAAGGCGTCCGTCTCGGGCCTGTCGCTCACCGCCTCCGGAGCCGGACTGGCGGAGCCGTTCCCTCTCGCGCTGAAGTCCGCCGTCACGCTGGACGGGAAGAAGGGCGAAATCGATTTCGAGGGAACGCTCGACCCGAAAGGGGCGAACATCGACGCGGCCGGAGTCGCGATCGACGCGCTCGTTCTGGTTTGGGAGGGAAAGCGTTATTCTCTCGCGGGGACACTGAAGCCTCTCTCCGCTCCCGCCGGGAAACTCACGGTCGGCCTTCCCGCCCTCGAAGCGGGAGGCGTCTCGATCCCGGCGCTGTCGGGGACGCTGCACGCCGCGGTCAAGAACGGGCTGATCGCGCTGACCCGACTCGACTTAAAAGGAGACGAAGCGGCGCTGAAGGGAAGCGTCGTCCAAACGAAATCCAGATGGACGCTGAGCGGACTCGCCGCGTCCCTCGGCGGGATTTCGGCGACTTTGGACGGGACCTACGCGGAAGCGGGCATCGATCTGAGACTGCGCGCGGACGAACTCGACCTCGAGAAGGCTCGGCGCTGGGTTCCGGCGCTCAAGGAGATGAACGCCGCGGGGACCGCCTCGGTGGACCTGAAGGCGAAGGGGAGGACGGACTCGCCCGCGCTTGAAGGGAAGCTGCGATTGGCGAACGCTGCGCTGAACGCCTCCGGACAGGCGCTCACGGGGCTCAACGGTCGGTTGTCGTTCACGCCGGAAACGGCCGACGCGGCGCTCAAGGGCGCGCTCAACGGCGCCGCGTTCGACGCGCAGTTGGCCGCGCGCGGCTACCGCACGAACCGCCCGAAGATCGAGCTGACCGGAACGCTCGCGAAGCTCGACCTCTCGAAACTTCCGGAATCGTCCGCCGCGAAAGACGAGGCCGCGCCGAAGCAGGACGGGGGGAAGGAGAGCCCCGCGTCGTTGAAAACGCTTGTCGACGCGAAAGGATCCCTCACGATCGGGGCGATCGTCCACCCGCGCTTTCAAGCCTCCAAAACGACGATGCTCTGGGACCTGCGCGAAATCGGAAGCGATCTCTCCTCCCTGGACGGGACGGTCTCGTTCTCCGTCGGCGCGGGGAAATTCGAGGACTTAAAACAGTTGGGTGCTTCAAACGGGCTGGTCAAGGTGGTGCTCCTTCCGATCATGATCATCCAAAAGGTCGCGGGGCTCGTGAAGGTTCCGTTGTTCCCCAATTTTGACAAGGTCGACTTCAAGGAAATCGTCGGCGACTACTCCGTTCAGAACGGACGGATGACGGTGAAAAAATCCCACCTCGACTCGAGCGCCGCGTTCGTCACGATGGCCGGAAGCGCCGACCTCGGAAAGGAAGCGCTCAACCTGAAAGTCGACGCGAAGCTCTCGGGCGCGTTGAAGGCTCCGATCGCGTTTCAGATCACCGGAACGATCTCCGATCCGAAGGTGAAGCTGGACGCCGCATCGGTGCTCAAGCAGCCCGAGGTGAACAAGGCGCTCGAACAAGGCAAGGACCTGCTCAAAAAGCAGGGAGAACAGCTGCTCAAGGGCCTGTTCGGCCGCTGATCTGCCCGTAACGTTCGCCGCAGGGCTGAAGATTAGGGTTTTTCGGCCAGAATCTGCTTAATGACGGCCTCGGGACCGTCGAGAATCGAGCCGAAGGTGAGGTAGAGATGCCACGCCCGCTCGATCGTTGGCGTGATCATGTGCCGGGTCTGGGGCAAGGTCTCCACATACTGCTTGTACCAGTGACGCAGGGTCTTCGCGTAATGACCGTAACGGAAGTAGACCTTGCGGATCTTGAATCCGATCGTCTCCATCGCCTTGATGTGCTGGTGGACGGGAAATTGATAGTGGTCCGGAAAGACGTAGCGCTGCGAGAACGTCCCGGAAAGGGTGTTGTAGTTGTTGAGTCCAGCCGGGTTCGCCTGCGGGATGATGCCGTGCATCCAGAACCGCCCGCCGCGCTTGAGCAGACCGTAGATATGCCGGTAGTAGCGATACAGTTCGCTCTTGTCGAGATGAGAAACCATCCCGCAGGTGTAGATCTTGTCGTAGCTCCCGTCCGGGGGAATATCGAGATAGTGCGTCCGCCTCATGCTCTTGGAGAAGCCGTTGTCGACCTGATTCTGCGAAAGCGTGATTCCCATCGCGTTCCTGCAGCCGAATTCCTTCTCCACCAAATTGACCTGGTAGCCGTAACCGCAGCCGATGTCTAAAAACTTGTCGCTCTCCTGAACCTCGAGTTCCGAGGCCGCCATGTGGAACTTATGGTGCTGCGCGTCCTCCAAAGCCTCGTCGTCCAGGTTTCCGATCGCGTTCGCGTCCTTCCACATCGCGCAGGAATAGGCCTTCGTTCGTTTGTCCAGGTAGGCTTCGATGAATTCGTTGGGCAAATCGTAGTGGGAAGAGACGGCGATCAGTTTCCGCCGCACCGACGACGGAAACAGCATCGTTCCCATGTATCGGACGCGGTTGAAAAGCCCCACCTTCCACTCGGCGTCCTTGCGGACATGGCGTCGCAGACCGACGATCGAGTAGATGTCCCCGTTGAGTTCGCATTCGCCCTCAACGTAGCGGTCCAGAAATGAAGAAAGCCGGGCCCGGGCGAGATCGCGCAGCGGATCTTCGGTCCGACAGGCGATTTCGGCGCGTTCCGGACCCGAACCGAACGACGCGGCGCGACCTTGGTAGCTTAAGCGAACAGTCCACGGGAGCGTGGGGAACATCTCCGCGAGCGTCGCGGAAGCCTTTTCGAGATAGATCGACATCGGAACTTAATGTATCACCTAATCCTCAGGATTTCAACGGCCCCCGGCGCCGACCCGCGACGAACAGCGCCGCGGCGAGCAGCAGCGCCAGGCGGTACAACGCCGGGCCCAGCGCCCCGGCGACCGGGGCTCCGTCGAGCAAAGGGACGTTCGCCCGCAGCACCCCTTTCCCGTCGATCGGGATTTCATCGACGAGACGCCCGACCGCGTCCACGACGCTGCTCATTCCGTTGGGGGTCGAACGAATGAGATACCGCCGCGTTTCGATCGCACGAAGACGCGTGACGGCAAACGCCTGAAGGGGCTGTACGCTTCGGTCGCGGGACCATTGATCGCTGGAAGGATTGATCAGGACCTGCGCTCCGGAGCGGGCCAAATCCCGGGCGCTCCCGGGTTTCATGCCGTCGTAGCAGATATAAACGCCGACGCGGGCGTCTCCGACCCGGATCGGTTCCTGCGGGCCGGGCTGAATGCGGTTCATCCTCGGAGTCAGGCGATAGAGAAACGGGAATACGCTCCCCATCGGAAAATACTCGGACAACGGCGTAGGACTGCGCTTATACGAAACCCCTTCGATCCCGCGCTCCGGACCGAACAAAACCGACGCGTAGCGCTGACCCGAACCTTCGACCTGGGCCAGCGTGGTCACCAGCGACCTCGCCGGGTACGGCAGGTCGCGGCCGAGAACGGCCGCGGCGTCCTCCCCGTGAATCGTCACGCGCCCCTCGGCCGAAACGCGCAGACGGCGCTCGTAGGTGTTTTGGGGCCAGACGATGAGATCCAGAGGACCCGCCTCCAGCGCCTCTTCGCTCAACGCGCGATAGGCCGTGAGATTGGCCTCGACGAACTGCCCCGTTCGCCTGCGGGAGAAGGGAATCGAGGCCTGAACCAGCGCTATGCTAAGCGTGCGCCCTTCTTCGACCCGGCGTGCGACGCCTGCGTCCACCGCCCGCATCCGCAAGATTCCGTAGCCTTCGTTGAGCGCGAGGAGGCCGGCGGCCGCGGCGAGCGGCGCCCAACGGCGAAGTCCTCTCCCTCGTCCGACGACGCTGAGAAAGATTCCCGCGTTCGTGACGGCGATGATCCAGGCCACGCCGGCCGCGCCGAACAAATCGAGCGACTGCACCAGCGGCAAATGGAACAACTGCGTAGTCGCGATCGGCGCGGGAAATAGCGGGGGGAAATACCCGTCGACGCAAACCCAGGCAGGCAGGCTCGCCGCGGCGAGGGCCGCGGCTTCCGAGAGACCCGCGCGCGCGAGCCCGTCGGCGAGAAACCGGATCAGCCAGGCCGCGAGGGCCACCTCCAATCCGAGATACGCGATGATGCCGAGGAAGAAAATCCAGCGCAGTCCCGGCAGCCCGGCGGAGTATTCGGCGACGACCGGGGGGAACCAATACAACCCGACGCCCCATGCGAGCGTTCCGAACAACCATCCGAGCAGAAAGGCCCGGAGCGGTCGGACTCCCCGCAAACAGGCGACGAGCGGCGCAAGCGAGAGCAATAGGGCGAAACCGAATCGTCCGGGAAGGAACGCGGCCCCGGTCGCGAACGCGCCCCCGGCGAAGAGCAGCGCCGCTCCCAACGCGCGCGGACTCAACCGCATGCTTTGCCCGCGAGCGGGGATTGTGATACCTTCCCGGGATGCCCCGCAAACACCTTGCCGCCGCGGCCGTCGCATTGGTCGTCCCCGGCCTCGGCGCGTTCGTCGCGTTCGTCGTCCTCGGCGGTTCTCCGGCGGGAGAGGCCGTCTTCGCCGCTTCGAAAGTTTTTTTGCTGGCGTGGCCCGCCTTTTGGACCTTCGCGGTCGACCGGGCCGATCTTCGCGTCCTCGCGAATCCTTCCGGCGCACTGCGCCTGCGCCCGTGGGCGCTCGGATTGGCGACCGGGAGCTTCTTCGCGTTCCTGATTTGGCTGGGATGGACCCTCGGCCTCGACATGATGCTGGCCGAGCATCGTCCGGCGGTCGAGGCGGCCGTCGCCCGTTGGGGCAGCCGGAATCACTTTTGGACCTGGGCGCTGCTGATGAGCGTCCTGCACTCCGGCGTGGAGGAGATTTACTGGCGCGGCTTCGTCTTTTCCCGCCTGCGCCCCTGGGTCGGTGACGGCGCGGCCGCTCTGGTTTCCTCGGCGGGATTCGGGGTCCATCACGGCGTGCTGTACGCCGCGACGCTGGACGCCGCCTCCGGCGCGTTTCTGGCCCTCGCGGTCGCGATCGCCGCGGGCGCGTGGTGCCTGCTTTACCAAGAGGAGAAAACGCTGTGGGCTTCGTGGGCCAGCCATCTCGTCGCGGATCTCGCGATCTTCGCGATCGGGGCCCATTTCCTTTTCTAGCGGTCTTTTTGTCCGGTCTGAGCGCCCATATAGGCCGAGAGCAGCGCGGGATTCGCCGTCATCCCTTTCAGAATCCCCGGATCCTGCAGCATTTGCGCGGCGATCGGGTTCTTATCGATGATGGTCCCGACGGCGTCGGGGTCGTTCATGATCTGCTGCAGCGCCGGGCACTCAAGGAACGCGCCCATCATCTTCGAACTCGCGAACGCCGAAGGCGTCTCGGAATTCCCTTTCAGCATGGTGTTCATCACCTTAAGTTCCAATCCCGAAGCGGTATTCGCCGGGTTCGAGTAATGCGACATCGCCGCGCTCTTGCTGCTGCAGTTGCGCTGCGCGCGAGGCCGGGACATGAAGCCCTTCACGACGAACTCGTTGTCAAGGATGTACTTGGTCAGCTTAGGGTTGTTCCCTATCTTTTCGATGACGGCTTTAAACAGCGCTTTATCCTGACCCAAGGAGAAGGCGTCGTCAGGTGTTTTGATCCCGGCGCCGATCGAGGCGAGCTGCGCCTGTTCCGCGGCCGAGAGTTTGATCATCGACCAGCCCTCCTTGCTTTCCTCGTAGGAAACGGCTTCGGCCGCGTTCGGCATCGCTCGTCCGCCGGCGGGCTCGGCCTTTTCCCTGCCCTCGTCCGGGCCTTGCTGTCCCACCGGTTGGCGGCCGCGTTCGAGCAGCTTGGAGGTCATCTCATCCTGTTGGATCATCATCCGATCCCCGCCGGCCGCGCGTCGCGCGGCCTCCTCCTCCTCTTCGCGGCGCTGCAGTTCCTCGGAAAGCAGCGCGCTGGGTGGAAGGGAAGGGGCCTCATCCGAGACCGATCCCCTGACGACCGTCCCGGGCGGCGGAGGGGGTTCTCCGCGGAATAAAACGAAAACGGCCAGCAGGCCTGTCGCGATAAAAACGCCGACCCCGAGAAACACCCCGGCCTTCGATTTCGGTTGAGATTCCATACGCTTTGGAGTGTAGCCGGAGCCGGCTCGACTGTCAAGAAGAGGACGAAGGAGCCTGCGCCGTTTCTTCTTCCCGCGGAGGTTCGGCGATGACCAGATGGCGCCGGCGGTTGTAGGCCTCCTCTCCTAATTTCTCTATCTCGCGGATATGCTCGTCCAGATCCGCGACGACATGTTCCGTCTGCGGCCCCAGATGGAGGTAGTAGACCGTCATCGCGCATGCGGTCACGAGCCCGGAAAGACCCTTCGTCAGGCCGTAGGCCAAAGTCTTCGCCGTCTCCCACCACATGCCCGGTCTCCCCGCGACCACCGCGAACCCATGCAGGTACATGCGGGCGAATTTCGGCAAAGACCACAACGACGGTTTGTGCTTGACCGAATGGGGACGAAACAAACCGATGAAGGTGCGCACCCGCTTAAAATATGCGGTGGGCGTGAACAAATGCGCCCGCAGATTGCGAAACTCTTTGAGAATCGTAAGGCGCGGACGGTGCGAAACGTAATTGAGTCCTTGCGTAATCTGATCGTACTTGCGGCCCTCGCCCCAGGAATCCGCCCCCGGCGCCCGAACCAACAGGCGGCCCTCCTTGCGCAGCCGCCTCTCCAACTGCGTCCCCGGAAGCGCGACGAGCAATCCGCATCCGGCGATGATGATGCCGAGTTCCTCGATGCAGGTCTTGTGCGCGTGGGAGGTGTTCGGACTCTCACCGTCGAAGCCGAACAAAAAGCCCGAATGCACCATGATCCCCGCCTCGTAGATTTTCTTGACGCTCTCGAAGATCGGCTTAAGGACGTTGTGCTTCTTGTTGGTGATCGCCAGCACGTCCGGCTCGGGAGTCTCGATCCCGATGTAGACCGTCCGGAAATCGACGTCGGCCAGCAGTTGGAGCAATCCCTCGTCGTGCGCGACCGTCAAGGTCAACTGCGTCGAAAAGTAAAACGGCCAGCCCCGCTCTTCGAGCCAACCCCGCAGGTAGCGCAGCATCTCTTTGACGTCCTTTTTATTCCCGATCAGGTTGTCGTCGACAATCCCGACATGCCCGCGGTGACCGGCGTCGTAAAGGCGCTGCAGCTCGGCGCAGAATTGTTCGGGAGACTTGACCCGGGATTTGCGGCCGTAGAGTTCGATGATGTCGCAGAACTCGCAGTCGAACGGGCAGCCGCGCGAGTACTGAACGCAGGCGTACAGGTAATCCCCGGGATCCACGAGATCGTAGCGGGGCGGCGGGACGACGCTCAGGTCGGGCTTTTCGCCGTTGGACCGGAAGGTTCCGCCTTTCTCGCCGCGCGTGAGCGACGCGACGAAGGGGGGGATCGTGATCTCGCCCTCATCGAGCACCCGCCATTCGGCCTCGGCGTACAACTCGGGACGATGCGTCGGGTCGGGACCTCCGACCCCGGCCGGTTTTCCGTGGGCGTGCGCGCGGGAGATGATCCAGCGCATCTCCGGTTCCTGCGTCAGCATGCCGCCGGTCAAAACGAGATCCGCCCAATCGATCAAGGATTCGTCGAGGTCGTACGCGTTCATGTCCACGTACTTGAAATCCCACTCCTGAGGAAGCAGCGCGGCCACCGTCAGCAAGCCCAACTGCATCGACGTGTACTTGCGGCCCGCGATGCGGCAGGTTTCCTTCGCGTTGTAGAAACTGTGCTGCCGAAAGCGGGGAACGATGAGGAGGGCGCGAAACGGCCGGTCGGACATAATCCCGCTCATAAAGGTCATATACCCGCCGGCGTACTCAGTGTCAAGGGTTCGCCGCCCGCGCGGAAAAATGACGGAACCATAGAAAAAGTCCCGCGAATTCCACGAAATGGAACACGCTCGCGGGAGGAAATCCCCCGAGCGGCGGGCGCAAGCCGAGCAGCACGGCGCCCGCGCCCATCAGCGCGCTTCCCGAAAGAAAGCACCGGGAAGCCGGCAGGCTCGAAAACAGAATGAAAGACGCGGCCGCCGCGTCGAGTGTGAAATTGACAAGAGCGAAATCGAAGGAACCCGTCACCCCCACTCCCGCCAAATAGAGCGCGAGTTTGGCGTCCCAAACCCGCCGCCATCGCAACGGGCCGACCTCCCGGATCAAGGACCATCCGGAGAAACCGAAAACCGCCAGCGCGCCGCGCCAGGCGAGTTCCAAGGGGAACGGGGGGAGCGACGAACGAAATCCGTGCCGGGTTCCACCCACGAGCGCGACGAACGCGAGGCCCCAAAACAGCGCGCGGGGCCCCGCGCGAAGCCTCGATCCCATCGCGAAAAGCCCTCCGGCCAGCAGCCAATCGGTCGCCGCCACGACCGGCTCGTCGAGGATCACGCCGCGGCCTCTTCCTCGAGACGGCGCGATGCGTGATAGGCGCTTTCACCGGCCCGTTCGACCTCGGCGAGCTGCGCGTCGAGCCGCCGCGACACATAGACCGTCTGCTTTTCAAAATGGAGAAACGCGGCGCAGTAGATGACGGCCAGATTCAACCCGGACATGCCGAATCGCAGGCCCGCGGCGATCGCGGCCAGAAACGATCCCCACAGATCCGGCCTCGCCGCGTACATCCCCAACACCCGCAGGAAGCCGGACACCTGGCCTGCGAGCGCCGCCCCCGGGCTCCGGTATCGCAGCGCGGGATCATGCCGCTTCAGAAAACGGATCACGCGCTGAAAATAGAGCCGCTTTTCGTACAGGGCGTTCAGCGCCCCCTTGAATTCCCGGAGGATTTCAGCCCTCGGGCGAGAAGGGACATAATTGAGCCCGAAGGACAGTTGGTCGTCTTCTCCGGCCTTTTGGCGAAATCCGCCTTCCGGCTTCAGAAGACGGCCCTCTTTGCGCAGGCGCCGTTCCAACTGAGTATTGGGGACCGAGGTCAGCAATCCGAACATCGCCATCGGGATATCGGCGGCTTGAACCAAATCGACGATCGCGGCTCCCGCGCCGGTCTTCTCTCCGTCGAATCCGAGAATCAATCCCGCCGATACGATCATTCCGAAGGAATCGATCTTACGGACGCTGTTGACCACGGGCTCGAGCGTGTTCTGTCTTTTCTGAGTGATCCGAAGAAGTTCCGGATCGGGCGTTTCGATCCCCAAAAAGACCCGCTTGAACTGCGCTTCGCGCATCAACCCCATTAACTCCTCGTCCTGCGCGAGCGTCAGCGTCGCCTCGGTTCCGAAGTAGAACGGCCACCCGCGCTCCTCTTGCCAGACGATCAACGCGCGCAGCATCGGCTTCACTTCCTTCTTGTTGCCGATAAAATTATCGTCGACGATTTCGACGCCCCCGCGGTAGCCCCGGTTGTAGAGGGCGTCCAGTTCCGCGATGAATTGAGTCGGGGTTTTCGTGCGCGGAACGCGTCCGTACAACTCGATGATGTCGCAGAACTCGCAGTTGAACGGACAGCCGCGCGAATACTGAACCGCCGGGTAAAGATAATCCTCCATCCTCACCAGGTCGAAGCGCGGGACCCCAACGGCCGTCACGTCGGGCTTCGGGTCGGGCCGGCGGAAAACGCCCGATCGTTCCCCGCGTTCGAGGGCGGCTAAAAAAGCCGAGAGGGTGTTTTCGGCCTCGTCGAGCACGAGGAAGTCGGCGGCCGCGTATTTGTCCGGTTGGGAGGTTGCGTCGGGTCCACCGACCACGACGGGTTTCGATCGGGCCCGTACGCGGTCGATCAGTTCGAGCGTCCGGCGCTGCTGCGTGATCATCCCGCCGGTCATGATGAGATCCGCAGCGTCGATCTCCTCGTCCGTCAGCGTCCGGCAATTGAGATCCGCCAGCGAGAGTTCCCAGTCCGCGGGAAGCAGCGCGGCCATCGTCATCAATCCCAACGGCGGCATAAAATGTTTGCGCCCGGCAAGACGGTACAGCGACTTAGGGTTCCAGTAGCTGAATTCGGAAAACGCCGGATAAACGAGAAGCGCCCGCAATTTCATGACTGTTTCCCAGTGTAAGGCGGTTTTGCATGTAGAGCAAGGATTTTTTACAATACCGGGAACATGATCCGAGGTCCCAAACCGCATATATTAAGGATAGTCGCGCTCGTCGGCCTTTTCGCGGCCTCCGCGTGCAGCATCCGCACCCTCGCGGTCCGAACGACCGCGGACGCGGTCTCGCACGGAATCCCCGCCTTCTACGAAGAAAGCGATCCGGTTCTCGCCCGGCAGGCCATGCCCGGACAATTGAAGCTGCTCGAGGTTCTGCTGCGCAACGATCCAAAAAACGCCCAACTGCTCGCGGCTCTCACGGAGGGATACGCGGGATACGCATTTCTCTTCTTGGAGGACGCGCAGCCGGACCGCGCCGCCGGCCTGTACAAGCGCGCCTCGGAATTCGGAATGCGCCTGCTCTCCCCGGACGCGGATTTCGACGCCTGGCTCGACCGCACGGGGACGAAGGATCTTCCCGGGTTGTACTGGACGGCGAGCGCCCTCGCGGGATGGGCCAACCTGGACCTCAGCAATCCCGACGCGCTCGCCGCGGTCCCGAATGCAGAAAAAATGATGACCCGCGTGCTCGTGCTCGACGCCTCCTTCCAATATGGGGGCGCGGACGCGTTTTTCGGCGTCCTGAATTCCGCGCGGCCCGTGATCGCGGGCGGCGACCCCGTAAAAGGCCGAAACCACTTCCTCCGCGCGCTCGCGTATTCGGACGGAGCCTTTCTCCCGACCAAGCTTCTGTACATGAAGTACTACGCGACGGCCGCGCTCGATGAAGCGCTTTTCCGCCGGCTGCACCATGAAATCGCGGAGGCCGACTCCGGGGCGCTGCCGCAGATGCGGCTCGCCAATGAAGTCGCCAAACTCAAAGCCGCACGCCTCATGGAGCAGATCGATGACCTTTTCTAAACTCGCGTTTGCCGCTCTTGCCGCGCTCTTCTTGGGCGACCCCGTCTGCGCCGCCCCGATTAAATTCGCGACCCTCGCTCCGGACGGCACGGACGCGATGAAGGTGATGCGTCAAATCGACGAGGAAATGCAAAAGAAGAGCGGGGGGAAGGTCAAGTTCAAGTTTTACGCCGGAGGGCGCCAGGGCGACGAAAAGGACATGGTCCGCAAGATTCGCGTGGGCCAACTGCACGCGGGCGGCTTCACCGGAGTCGGCCTCGGCGAGGTCTCCCCTGAAATCCGGGTTCTAGACGCCCCATGGCTGTTCGAGAATACCGGCGAGGTCGACCACATCTACGAAAAATTCGCCAAGGATTTCGAAGACGCCTTCCGCGAGAAAGGCTACGAGCTTCTGGGCTGGACCGAAGTCGGTTTCGTCTACGTCTTCTCCAACGAACCGGTCCGGACCGCGGAGGACATGAAGAAGCTGAAGATCTGGGTTTGGGAGGGGGATCCGATCGCGGAGGCGGCGTTCGGCGCCATTGGAGTCCACCCGATACCCCTCTCGATCACCGACGTGAACTCGTCGCTGCAGACGGGACTCATCGACGCGGTTTACTCGGCTCCTCTTTACGCCATCGCCCTGCAGTGGCACGAGAAGACCCAGCACATCTACTCGGTCCCGCTTGCCAACGCCACGGGCGCGGTGTTGATCGCGAAATCCGCGTTCGACAAGCTTTCTCCGGAAAACCAAAAACTGCTCAAAGAGGTCTCCGCGAAACATCTGCGCACGCTCAACGAGAAAACCCGACGCGAGAACGAACGCGCGATCGCGACGCTCAAAAAGCAGGGGCTGAAGTGGAACACCCCCCCCGCCGCGAAAGACCGGAAGACCTTCATCAATGCCGGCAAGAAGGCCCGCAAGGAACTCGTGGGACGGCTTTACTCCCAGGAACTCCTCGACCGCATCGAATCGGCTCTGAGCGCTTTTCGCGCCGAGGCCAAGAAGACCGGCGGCGGAAAGAAGAAGTCGGGTTCGTGAACGCGCTTAAAGCCCTCGAACGCCGCGTCCTCTCGGTCGAAAAAGCGATTCTCATCGTCTTCGTGGTCTTGATGGTCTTCCTGGCGTTCCTCCAAGTCGTGCTGCGCGGCGCCTTTTCCGCGGGACTGCTCTGGGCCGATAGTTTTCTCAAGCACTTGGTGTTATGGGTCGGATTCCTCGGGGCTTCGGTCGCGGCTCACGAGGACAAGCAATTCGCGATGGACGCCGTCACCCGCCTCTTTCAAGGGAAAATCGCCGCGGCCTTGGAACTTGTCGTGGCGCTGTTTACCGCGGGCGTTTCAATCCTCCTCACCCGCGCGTCCTGGACTTTTTTGGAAATGGAACGCGAGGCCGCCTCCGTGCTCTTCTCGATCGGACATTGGCACGCCCCCACGTGGATCTTCGAAGTCATCCTGCCGGGAGGTTTCGGGCTTCTGAGCTTCCATTACGGAGTGAAGGCGCTAAGAGCCGCCGCCGAACTCGCCGGCTTCTCCGCCCCGGAAGAGGACGCCTCGGCGTGACCGGCATTCTCGTCGCCCTTGGAACGCTGATTCTCGCGGCGATCGGAACGCCCGTCTACGCGCTGCTGGGCGGACTCGGTCTGCTCTTCTTCAATTGGGACGGCACGGACGCTGCGGCCGTCATCATTGAAACCTATCGCCTCGCGAGCCTGCCCGCCCTGATCGCGATTCCGCTTTTTACCTTCGCCGGATTTATGCTCGCGGAGTCCAACGCGCCTAAACGGCTGCTGGCGCTTTCCCGCGCGGTTTTCGGCTGGATGCCGGGCGGCCTTGCGGTGGTCGCCCTTGTGAGCTGCGCGATCTTTACCGCCTTCACCGGCGCCTCAGGCGTGACCATCATCGCTCTTGGAGGGCTTCTGTACCCGATGCTTCGCGAGCAGCACTACCCCGAAAAATTTTCGCTCGGGCTGATGACCTGCACGGGAAGTCTCGGGCTGCTGTTCCCGCCGTCGTTGCCCATCATCCTCTACGGCCTTGTCGCCAAGGTGTCCATCGACGACCTCTTCGTGGCCGGGGCGGTTCCCGGGATTCTGCTGATTCTGATCCTTTGCGTTTACAGCATGGTCGTGGGCCTCAAGACCGGCCACAAAGGGACCGCGTTTTCCTGGGCGGAAACGGCGACGACCGCCCGAGAGGCGATCTGGGAAATTCCTCTTCCGTTCGTTATCATCGGGGGGATTTACGGAGGGGCCTTCACCGCGACGGATGCGGCGGCCGTCATGGCGTTCTACGTCTTCGTCGTCGAAGTGTTCCTCTACCGCGACATCAAGTTCTCCGATCTTCCGATGATCATCACGGAAAGCATGGTGCTCGTGGGGTCGATTCTGATCGTCCTGGGCTGCGCCCTCGGCTTGACCAACTACATGATCGACGCGGAGATCCCCGATCGGCTGTTCCAATGGATGAATCTGTACGTGCAGTCGAAGGTGATCTTCCTCATCGTTCTTAATATTCTGCTCCTGATCATCAACATGGTCGAGATCTTTTCGGCGATCATCATCGTCGTCCCGATCATCATCCCGATTGCGGCCCAATACGGAATCGATCCCGTTCATCTTGGGATTATTTTTCTGCTGAACCTGGAAATCGGCTATATGACTCCGCCGCTGGGCCTGAATTTATTCCTTTCGAACCGCCGTTTCGATAAACCGCTTACGACGCTCTACAAAGCCTCGTTCGTGTTTTGGCTGATTCACGTCGTGATGCTGATATTCGTAACCTATATGCCCCATTTGAGCCTCTGGCTGCTCCGCTGCAAGAGCGCCACGCCTTAGGAGACTGAATGCGACCCAAGAAGATCACCGCCGCGCAAACCCGGACGATGCTTAAGAAAATCGTCGGATCGCCGACCTATCGGAAGGCCTACCGCGACCGGGAGTTTATGGATCTCGAGGAGCTCCGGCCGATCCGCATTCAGCTCGAACTTCTTAAACCGGAAATGAGGCTTGCGGAGCTCGACGTCCGTTCCACGGTCGTCGTCTTCGGGAGCGCGCGAACCCAGTCGCCCGAAACCGCCGCGCGCCTTCTGCGCGACGCTCAGCGCGCGCTCAAACGCCGTCCGAAAAACGCGGCGCTTCAAGCCGCTCTCGCCCGCGCGAAAAAGCAAGTGACGGCCTCACGGTACTACGACGAGGCGCGGAAATTCGCCGGCCTCGTCACGCGGGCATCCCAGGACGACAAAAAGCGCGACTTCGTGATCGTCACCGGAGGAGGACCCGGAATCATGGAAGCCGCTAACCGGGGAGCCTGGGAAGCGAAAGGAAAGAGCATCGGACTCAACATCACGCTCCCGCACGAGCAGTGGCCGAATCCCTATATGACGCCGGAACTCTCCTTTCAATTTCATTACTTCGCGATCCGCAAGATGCATTTTCTTATGCGCGCCCGCGCGATGGTCGCCTTCCCGGGAGGTTTCGGGACGCTCGATGAACTCTTCGAGACCCTGACGCTCGTTCAGACCGGGAAGAAGCATAAATTCCCGATCCTACTTTTCGGCCGCGCGTTTTGGACGAAGGTGATCAACTTCCAGGCCCTCGCCCACGAAGGGGTTATTTCTCCGAAAGATATCGGTCTAATCCGGTTCGTCGAGACGGCGGAAGAGGCCTGGGCCGCGATCCGGTCCTATTGGCGCAGCAACGGGACGAAGTCCAGGCCCCGCCGCAGCTTTTTTTCCGGCCATTCCGACGAGGCAAACGCCTGATGGCCGTCGCGATGCCGGGCGTGCCGACGGGAACGACCGCGGTCGAACGCCAGTTTGTCGCGACGGCGTTCGTGGTCGACGGGGACAGCACGCTTCTCCTGTACCACAAGAAGCTGCAGATGTGGCTGCCTCCGGGGGGGCATATCGACCCGGGGGAAACCCCCGATGAAGCCGTCCGCCGCGAAGTCCGCGAAGAGACCGGCCTCGAGGTCGAGATCGTCCCGGATGACGGGCCCTCCGGCCCGTCGGATCCGGGCGTCGCGACGCTGCACCGCCCCCGCATCGTCCAACTCGAAGACATCCCGGACCCGAAAGGATTTCACCAGCACATCGACCTGATCTACTTCTGCAGGCCGGTGGGGGGACGGCTGAATCCGGCGGAAGCCGAACTCGAGGCGCTTCGCTGGTTCACGTACGAGGAATTGGCGGACGGCGCGATCACGCACGAGGTTCGCGACAGCGCGCGGCGCGCGATCGAGGAACTCGCGTGATTCGTCCCGCCGTTCTCGCGCTGGCGGTTCTGACCGCCGCCTCCCCCGCGCGGGGAAAGGGGGATTTGCTTGAAGCGGCGGATGATCCTCTGCTGCAGCAGGGACTCGTCCACCTCTACAATCTCGACTACGACCGCACGCTCGAGAACGCCCTTCAGTTCCGCAACGCTCATCCGGCGAATCCTCTCGGCCATCTCTTTATCTCGGGCGCTCTCTGGTGGCAATACACGACGGAAGCCGAGCAGATGCGGCCGGACAACAAGTTCCTCGAACGTTTCGACGCCAATGTCGACGCGACCGTGGAAGCGGCGAAGCCTCTTATGAAGGCCGACGATAACGCAGTGCAGGCGGATGGTTTTTTCGCCGCGGGAATGGTGCTCGGCTTGCGCGGGCAGATGAAGCTCGCTAATGGAAACTTCATCGGCGCCTACCGCGACGGGAAGAAGGGCATCAAGTATCTCAAAAAGTGCGTCAAACTGGACCCGAACTACAGCGACGCTTTGATGGGCCTGGGAATCTTCGATTATCAGGTGGCCGTGCTCCCCGGCGTTATCAAGTTCGGGGCGAAACTGCTTTTCCGGGGCACCGGGGACGCCGCCCGCGGCCTCCGGCTGATCCGCACGGCGATTTCAAAAGGGCGGTTCGCGAACAATCAGGCGGCCGGGTTCCTGTTGACGATCTACATGACAAACGAGCTGGACTACCGGCGCGCGTTCGACGTCGTACAGGACATCCGGCGCAGTTTTCCCAGCAGCCCCTACTACGCTTTTCTCCACGCCGCGCTGCTCGAGCGCAACGGCAAGCCGGCGGAGTCGCGCGCCGCGATGCGCGCGCTCTTCGATCGCCTCATGACCGAGCCCGACCGTTTCGCGCGCAAGCAGTTGGGAACGATCTGCGGGCAATTCGGCCCGCAGTGCCTCGAACGAAGCCACCTCATCGCGGCGGAGCGCTGGATCACCAACGCCCTCTCCGAACTTCAGGAAGACTCCGAGTACAAATCGATCTTGACGCTGTACCACGGCCTGACCCACGACCTGTTGGGACAACGCGAGGCCGCGATCCGCGACTTCGAACGCCTCAAGGCCCTCCCGCCCGCAGTTTCCTCGCGGGAGTGGGGGAAACGCTGCTTGGAAACGGCATGCGGGCAAGCAGACGCGATCCGCCTGCTGCGCGGCGGACGACCCTAGCCGGCCATCGTCGTTTCCGGCGGCGGGGTGGGCTCCAGCTCGGAGCGCTCCTTGGCCATTTGGATTAGAGGCTCGACCCCGGTCGGTTCCAACTCTCGAACGAGGGTCATCGGCTTCGTCGCCCGGATTTCTTCGAGCGCCCGAACCAAGCCGTCCTCGGTATTGATGATCCGGCCGGTCTGGGTGTCGAGCAGTCCGATCTCCGTAAGCTCGTAGCGGCGCTGCGCCTTCACCTTCTCCACGTCCTTCGTGGTCAGACGCATCGAAAGGGCGAAGGCGATGTTGCCGACCGGAATGCCGAGCTTGACGCGGTCGATCACGGCCGCCGCGACATTGCCGCCCTGCATCAGACCGGAACCCTGCTGCTCCTTGGTCTTTCCGAGATCCTTGGCGGTCTCCATCAACGCGGCCCGCACCTGGAACGCGTCGTAGTCGACGCCCTGCTCCTTAAGATAGCCGATCAAAGATCCCGCGCCGCCCGTCACCTGAGGAGCGGCCATCGAGGTCCCCGACATCTTGCGGTAGGCCTTGTTCCCGGAGAGCGCGCACGCCTCGTCGGGGTCCTTGCCGGAACGGGGGGCGATCACGCCGGGGCCGTAGACGCATTTGCCGTTGGTGGGTTCGGCCTTGATCGAAGCCAACCGGCCGGCGGGGTCCTTCTCCGCCGCGTTTTCCACCATAATCGTCTTCTGCTCGATCGCCGACAGATCCACGTCGCCGGAAACCGCCACGATGTCCGGCTTCACATAAAGCTCCTTGCCGTCGGGTCCGAGGATCGGCCCGCGCGAGGAGAAGAAAGGAGTCTCTCCTTCCTTGTTGACGCCGCCCACGGTCAGAACGTAGCGCGCGTTGCCGGGGGAACCCACCGTGCTCGCCCACGGGCCTTCGTTGCCCGCGGCCGCGACGACCAGAACGTTGTCCTTCGCGATCAAGGTGTTCGCCATCGACCCGAGCGGATCGACGTTCGGCGTTCCGGGACCTCCCAGGCTCATATTGATCACGTCGGCCTTTGCGGTGCCTTCCTGCTGAGACGCCATCCACTTCATCGCCGCGAGGATGACGCTCTCGTCGGTCTCTCCCTCGGTTCCGAAAACCTTCGCGATTTTAAACCGCGCATCCGGGGCGACGCCCTTGTATTTCCCGTCGGACTCCTTCCCGTTGCCTCCGATCGTCCCGGCGACGTGGGTACCGTGGCCGACGACGTCGTCGGTCCCTTCCCCTGTAAAGTCCATATAGGAAACGACGCGGCTGCGCCCTTTCTCGTCCTTCATGTCCGGATGGTCGATGTCGATGCCGGAGTCGATGATGCCGAAAATCGCACCGTTGCCGGTCATCCCGCGAGCGTTGAGGCCTTCCGCGTCGACCATCGACCGGCTCTCCACCAGCTTCGGAGAGACCCGCCCCTTCGTCTCCAATCCCAAACCGGACGGAATCGGGAGGAACTGGGCGCCCAACAGCGGCATGGCGGGAGAGGCGGCCATCGCGTCGGCCGCGGCCTTCGCGGTCGATTTGAACACCCGCGCGGGGCGGCTCATGACGCCTTCGGTCTCTTGAAGCGTCTTCCCCAATTCAATCGCCGAAGCGAGGGGAAGATCGACGGTGACCAGATTATCGACGGCGCGCACGATTCGCGCCCCGTGACGCTGGAAGAGTTGGGCGTCGAGCATCGTCGCCTCGTAAATTTGATTCTCGCGTCCGTTCGTTTCATCGACCCGGAAAACGTCCTGATCGACCGCGTGCTTCGCGGCGACGATCACGCGGACCATTCCGGTCTTCTGATCGACTTTATAGCCCGAAAGTTCACCGCCGGTGCCGGTCACGCTCTTGAGCCCGCCCGGCTTCGCGACGGCCGTTTCGACCTGGTTCCAATCGAAGTAGCCTATTTGATGCGTGCGTCCATCGAAGGCCGCATCGGGAGAAGTCGCCGCGGCCTTGGCATGGCTTAACTCCGCGGCGGTGCGCCCGCCGACCGCGTTCAGACCGCCGATCTTCGGATCCGAAACGGGGCAAAAGCCGCCCTCCGCTTTGCCGCACATGATGACCGGCGCCCCCAACATCTGCTTGGGCGGGGCTTCGAGCAACTGTCCGTCCTGGGCGGTCAAAATGTCGAGAAGCGCCTGCTTGCCGAGGGGGGTCAGCACCGGTTTTCCGTTCGCGTCTAATTTCAGGAACCGGTTGTCGAAAAGTTTATCGGCGGGCATCCGGGGCGCAAGATAACTGCGCATGGCCATGGCCATCCCCGTTTCCGGATCGTCCTCCGGGAGCTTGGAGAAGAACGTCAAGAGGCGCTTCGTGACTTTGTCGCCTACCGGGCGGCCCGGACCGAGAGCGTCGGCGCCCACGTGGAAGGTGGTCCCATCCGGAGAGACGCTCAGCCCGAGCGAGAGGCTGGTCTTGGCGATCAAGTCGATCTGAGGAGCGGAATACTCCTCCAGAAGCGCGGGGGCGAGCTTGGGAAACGCCGTCGGCACCGCGAGAACGGTCGTGGTGTTCAAGCTCACCGCTAAAATGGACGCTAGAATCCGCTTCATCACTTCCTCCCAGGGAGGTCTCCGAGGCCTCGCTGCCCCAAGGACCTATCCCAAAGATACCCGAATGCCTTATATGGGCAAGTTCCAGTAGACCTATGGGGTCATTACCTAAAGGACCTAGATTGTGTCCAAGGCTTTACGAAGGATTTACCCTTGCGCGGATTCGTCTTGAATTTGAAACACAACGCCCGTACACTCCACGATGGATATGTCCTTAATTTTGACCCTGTTGACCGCGGCTGTTTTCGCGACGGATGTGATGCCCGTTTCGGATGAGGGAGATCTCGGAGACCGGGCGGCGTTCGAGCGGACGCTCGAAGCAAAGATCGACGCAGCGCTTGACGCGATGCTCGGACCGGATGCGGCGCGCAGCTTCGTCCGGGCTTCGGTCGAAGAGATTCCGGAAAGCGGCGGACGCTCTCTTTCCAACGATTCCTCCGATGAAGCGGCCCTCTGGGACGAGATCCGGGGGAAGCTCGACGACCTACCGCCGGTGCTTCCAGGCTATAGGATTCCGCGCTCCTTAAAAGCCGAGGTTCTTTCCCGGGTCGCCCAAGCCGCGGCGCCGCGGCGCGTCGAGAGTCGAAAACGCACCGTGTTGACCGTCTCGCTGCTCGTTGATGAAAGCGTCGAGGCGAAATCGCTCACTCCGGCGACCGCCGCGCTCGCCCACGCGGTCGGTCTCGACCCCGACCGGGGGGACATCCTTCAAATCACTCGAACCCGGCTGAGACCGACCTGGGTTTCGCTAATCCGGGGGGAACGCTTCCGCGGCTTTGCGCTCGCCGCGTTCTCCGTGGCTCTCGGCGCCTCGCTTCCGCTTTTGGCCGCGTGGTTGCTCTGGAAGCCCGGAAAACGCACCGAACCGGAAAAGAAAGTCTGTTCGCAACCGCTGGAAGCGCCGCCCCTCGACGCCGATTTCAATCCGATCCCGTTCTGGAACGACGCGCGCTACGCGAGGGCCGTCGCGGATTTTCTTGCCCACGAGCCGCCGGAAGCGGCGGCCGCGGTTCTCTCCCTTCTTACCTATGACGCGGCCGGCGACGTCTTCCGTCTGCTCCCGGAGGCGGCGCGGCGCGGCGTGGCGGCGCTCTTGGCCGCGGAAAGCGGCGTCGGGGCCAAGGACCTCTTTCACACGGGCCAGTTGCGGCGTCGCCTGCGGGAGCATTTGGCCTCCTACGCGCGCGGCCCGGGACTGCTCGAAGAATTGCTGTTGCGCGCCCCACAGCCGCTGCGGGACGGCCTGCTCGGAGATTTGCACCGCGTCGATCCCGACGCCGCGCGCCGGATCCGGCGCGCGGTGCCTTCGTTTCGCGATCTCGCGAGAGCCGATGAAAATTCCCTGCGCCTGTGTCTGAGCGTTCTCTCGACCGCCGACTTAGTGCGCGCGCTGTACGATTTTGATCCTGCCCCGCGGGAAAAGATGCTCGAATCCCTCCCGATTCTACTCCGCGAGGAAATTCGGGAGCAACTGCGCTCGTTCGTGCCCGACTCCATGGAATCCGTCGAAACGGCGCGATCCCGCATTACCGCCCGCTGGCGGCGCCTCGAACGGGACGGCCGGGTGAGCTCGTTGTTATCCGCTTCGGCGGATTCCGCTTAATAAATCGGCAATCCTGCACCATTATCCTCATACAGTCCCGGGGACGAATATGTCCGAACAAGACCCCTATCGAGATTGGCTCGAAGAATTCAACCGCGAGGTGGACCAGGCTCTGCAGGAGTCGGGTACCGGGGCGGGCGGGCGCGCACCGGTCGCCCGCGCAATGACCGATTTCGAATCGTGGTGGCGGCACCAAGACACCGATTTGGACCACGATCCCGATCCGGGACTCGAAAGCGCGCAAATCAACAAGGAACTCGAATTCGCCCGGCGCGAAGTCCTATTGCTCAAGGGGGAACTCGAGCGCCTTCGCGGGAAGGACGGCGTCGCCGAGTCCGCGCGCAGCGCGGAGCGAGTTCGCGAACTCTCAGAAGAGAAGGCCCGCCTGCACGAGAAGGCGCGCCGGCTCGAACAGGAGAACGAGGAACTCCACCGGCAAGACGCGGCGCTGCAGAGTCAAATCGCCGATCTTCGCGTGCAAACCTCGAAAGCCCACGACGATTACGAAAATCAGATCCGCCGGCTCGAGGATAAGAGCAGCGGCCTCCAGGAGCAGATACGCGCCCTGACCGAGAGTGAGAAATTTCTACAAGCCGAGTATGCCAAGCAAACCGAACGCTTGGCGCGGTTCGAAAGCGGGCTGAAAGACGCCTACGAGGTCAAGAGCCGCTGCGAAAATGAGAACCGCGAACTTCAGGCCCGCATCGAAGACCTTGAGGCCCGGCTCAACGAAGACGCCCAACGCCAGTCGGAACTCCAAGGCGCGCTCGGCGAACTGCGTTCGCAGGCCGGCAGCCTCCAGGAGAAGCTCGTACGGGGCCGTGAGGCCGTGGACGCTCAGTTGGCCCAAACCCGCGCGGCCACGCTCGACTCGGCCCGTCAAACCGAGGCGTCCGAACGCCGCCTTCTCGATCAGCAGCGCGAAGCCGAAGACCGCCTCCGCGAAACCACGCGCTATCTCGAACTGAAGCTCCGCGAAATGCAGAGCGAGAACAAGGACCGTCTTTGTGAATTCCGAGAAGTCCTCGACGCGCTTTCCCGCCTTCGGGTCTCCCGCACCGGAGAGAATCGGTGAAATACTGGGTGTATCTCAACGGCGAGGTCCCCGGCAGCTACACGCCGGAAGAACTGGTCGGTATTCCAGGGGTCGGGGAAACGACGATGGTCTGCCCGTCGGAGGGGGGGATCGAGGAACGCAACTGGCTGCGCGCCGGACAATTCCCCGACATCCTCGACGCGATCCGCCGCCTGGAGCGCCCGCCGACGGCGCCCCAAGCGCCGATGCCGCGCCATGACATTGACCCCGGACGCCCTCTCGACCCCAACGATATTCTCAACGACTCGAGCAGCCGTCTCTTCCGGCACGTCACCGACTTGATGAAGGAACTCGAAAACCGCCGCGCGGAACGGGCTATGACCCAATCGCTGCAGCGGCAGGTCATCGAACTGAAGAACGAAATTCTCGCGATGCGCGAGCGCAACCAATACCTTCAGGACCGCGCGGATCTGATCCCCGGGTTTCAGGACCGGGAGCAGCGGCTGACGAAGGATTTTGAAGCCCTGCGGCAAAAGCTTCAGGAAAGGGAAGCCCAGCTTCGCGGCGCCGAAGCGGATTTGGGTAAGAACAAGGACGCGCTCGAAAAGGCCCGCCGAGTCGAGTCGTCGGCCGCCGAAGAGCTCAAACGCCAGGCCGAGGTCATCGAAGACCTTTCCGGACAGTTGGCGCAAAAAGAATTCACATTGGCAAAGGCGTTCGGAGTGATCCGGCGCCTCGAGGAAGTCATGGGAGACCTGCTGCCCTCGACGGTCTCCGGGATCTCCAGCGAAGTTCCGGGCTATAAGAACGAAGAGGCGCCCCCTCCGCCGCCTCCCGAAGACCCGCCGATTCAGGTGCGCACGCGCGTTTCGGAACCGGAGCCGGAGCCGGAACCCAAGCCGGAGCCGCAGCCGGAACAGGAACCGGAGCCCGTTTCGGAATCTTCGGGAAGAGGGCCGGAACCGGACCCGGTGATCCAGGAACTCGCCTCTTCCTCATATACGGCCGATACCGGGGAACCCTGCAACCCGATGGACCTGCCCGCAGAGGGGGAGGTGACCCCCGTCCCGCCTCCATGGACGAAACTCGTGGAACGCTTCTCCGGCTTCATAAAAAAGAGCTTCTCGGGAAGCGCTCCGCCAGAACCGCCTTCCGCGCAGGCCCCCCCGGATTCGGACGACAAAACCCCTGATCAAAACTAGCAGTCCCCTTAGGGGATTGACAGCTTTGATCTTCCTATGCTTAAATTAGCACTCAGTAGGGTGGAGTGCTAGTCACCTCCCCCGACGATACTCACCAACGGAGGAGTTACCAGATGGCTGAAGCGACGCTTTCGAAAGTAAAGATCCAGCCCCTTGGCGACCGGGTTCTCGTGCAGCCGCTCGAGGCGAAGGAAGTCAAGAAGGGCGGAATTATCATCCCCGACACCGCGAAGGAAAAGCCGCAGGAAGGCAAAATCGTGGCGGCGGGCGCCGGAAAGAAGACCGATGAAGGAAAGGTTCTGCCGATGGACGTGAAGGTCGGCGACAGAGTCCTCTACGGCAAGTACTCGGGCACCGAGATCAAGATCGACGATCAAGAGTACCTGATCATGCACCAGGAAGACATCCTGGGCATCCTTAAGTAATCCACCTTTACCAGGAGAACAGATTCCATGGCTAAACAGCTCGTTTACAATGAAGAAGCGCGCAAAGCGCTGCAGACCGGCGTCAATAAGCTCGCCGACGCCGTTAAGGGCACGCTCGGACCGCGCGGCCGCGCGGTCGTCCTCGAAAAGAAGTTCGGCTCCCCGACGGTCGTCGACGACGGCGTCACGATCGCGAAGGAAGTCGAGCTCGAAGATCCGCTCGAGAACATGGGCGCCCAGCTCGTGAAGGAAGTTTCCTCGAAGACCAACGACGTCGCCGGCGACGGCACCACCACGGCGACCTTGCTCGCCCGCGCGATGATCAACGAAGGCATCCGCAACCTCACCGCCGGCGCCGAAGCCACGCAGCTTAAGCGCGGCATCGACAAGGCGGTCAAGGCCGTCGTCGAGGAACTTCAGAAGAATCACAAGCCGGTGAAGACGAAGGAAGACACGACCCGCGTCGCGACCATCGCGTCCAACGACCCGGAGATCGGCCGGATGATCGCCGAGGCCATCGACAAGGTCGGCCCCGAAGGCGTCATCACCGTCGAGGAAGGCAAGACCGCAACGACCGAGCTCGACGTCGTCGAAGGGATGCAATTCGACCGCGGCTACCTCTCGCCCTACTTCGTCACCGACCCGGAGCGGATGGAAGCCGTCCTCGAGGACGCGTACGTGATCATCACGGACAAGAAGATCTCCTCGATGAACGACATCCTCCCGCTGCTCGAGAAAGTCGCGCAGTCCGGCAAGCCGTTCCTCATCATCGCCGAGGACATCGAAGGCGAAGCCCTGGCGACCCTCGTCGTCAACAAGCTCCGCGGAACCCTGAAAGTCGCGGCCGTGAAGGCCCCCGGCTTCGGCGACCGCCGCAAGGACCTGCTGCAGGACATCGCGATCCTCACCGACGGCAAGGTCATCAGCGAAGAGCTCGGCCTGAAGCTGGACAAGGCCGGTCTCGACATGCTCGGCCGCGCGAAGACGATCAAGATCGACAAGGAAAACACGACGATCGTCGACGGCGCCGGCAAGAAGACCGAAATTCAGAAGCGCGCGGACAACATCCGCACGCAGATCGTCGACACGACCTCCGACTACGACCGTGAGAAGCTCGAAGAGCGGCTCGCGAAGCTGTCGGGCGGCGTGGCGGTGCTCAACGTCGGCGCGGCGACCGAGACCGAGATGAAGGCCAAGAAGGCCAAGGTCGAGGACGCGCGCAACGCGACCAAGGCCGGCGTCGAAGAGGGCATCGTGCCCGGCGGCGGCGTGGCGCTTCTCTCGTGCCAGAAGGTTCTCGACGGTCTGAAGGTCGAAGCCGACGACGAGCGGGTCGGGGTTCAGATCGTGCGCAAGTCTCTGGAGCTTCCCCTGCGGCAGCTCGCCGAGAACTGCGGCCTCGAAGCCTCGGTCATTATCGACCTCGTCCGCAAAGCCCCCGCGGGTTCCGGCCTCAACGCCGAGACCGGCGAGATCGTCAACATGCTGAAGGTCGGCATCGTCGACCCGGTGAAGGTGACCCGCACGGCGCTCGAGAACGCGGCCTCCATCGCGGGGACGGCGCTCACCACCTCGGTGTTGATCGCGGACATCCCGGAGAAGAAGGAAGAAGCGGCCATGGGCGGACACGCCCACGGCGGCGGCATGCCGGGGATGTACTAAGCCCAAGGCTTAGGCGAAAGACTTAATTGAAGAAAGGCCCCCGGCGAAAGCCGGGGGCCTTTTTTTGCTCAGATCTGTTGCGAATGGCGCGAACGGAAGGCATACTCTAGAACGAAATGACGAGACGATTAAGACCCTTCTTCAGCACGCTCGCGTTCTGCGGCTCGTTTGCTTGCCTCGCATCAACCGCGCAATCTCGCGAACGCACCGTCAGTCCAAACGAGGTTTCGATCACTTCGAGTTCTCTACGCCTGGACCTAAAACTGCTTCGGACTACGATTCAAGGCCGCGAACGGTTATGGGCGTCCTTCGGACTCAAGAACATCGGAACCTCGGTGGTCGTCATTGTAGACGAAGTGTGTGAGAACCAATGGCGTCTCATCGACAACGCCCGCTACTCGAGGGGGATTTTCATGGAGATTCGGGGCCCCGGCGGCGAATTGATCGTTCCGTACGGAAGCCCCCGTTCACGCCTCGATGAGGCACACAACCGTCAGGACGAAGAAGTTCCGAACCCTGCGGAGCAAAGCCGTGAACAGAAGATGGTCGACGATTGGAAAAAAGCCGGATTGACGAATTCCGAGGTCAGCTTTAAGCTGCGAGAATACTCACACTCCCGCACGGAGTATCGGCCTGACCTCAAAGCCTACAAGCTT